>NZ_JBFPEZ010000084.1:0-41540 GCF_040838225.1 Xenorhabdus sp. SGI246 | reverse complement strand
GGACGGATAACTGACTGTGGGGGCATTAAATTCGGTCAGTAGCTGAGTGCGCTCAGGCGGCGTTAAGAGCGGCAGATCGGCTACCGTCTGGCGGTCATCAGCCACCATTGCCGCCAGCAGGGTTTGCAGAGACCCCGCCATCCGTTCAACTGTGGCCGGGTCAAACAGATCACTGGCGTATTCCAGTTCACCGGTTAACCCGTTTTCGGTGTCATTCAGTGACAGTGTCAAATCAAAATAAGCGCTTTCTCTGACCAGAGGAAGTTCACTCAATTTTAGTCCTGCTAACTCAAAATTCCTTTGTTCTGATTTATTATCGAGAGTCAGCATGACCTGGAAGATAGGGCTATGGCTTAAACTGCGGGTTGGTCGCAAGGCTTCGACCAATTGTTCAAATGGTAAATTCTGATGCTCATAAGCGCTTAATGCACAATTTTTCACTTGGGCCAGCAATTCGCTGACATTTGGGTTGTCATCTAATTGAATGCGTAACGCCAGTGTATTGGCAAAGAAACCGATCAAGGGTTCCAGCTCATGCTGTGGACGGTTGGCAATCGGTGTTCCTATCACCAGATCGGATTGTCCACTGATGCGGGAAAGCAGCACTGCCCAACCTGCCATCAATGTCATAAATAAAGTTGTGCCATGACGTTGGCTGAGGTTTTTTAATCCCGCCCTTAATTCTGGTGAAAATACCAGATCGACGCGGTTACCTCTGTAACTCTGTTGTATCGGACGAGGTTTGTCGGTGGGCAATTCGAGCAATTCGGGTGCACCTTGTAAACGATTGCGCCAGTAATTTAGTTGAGTTTCTAATATATTGCCCTGTAGCCACTGTTGTTGCCAGAGAACATAGTCAGCATATTGGAGCTTCAATTCAGGTAATGGATCGGGTTGCCCTTGACTGAAAGCCTGATAAAGAGCAGAGAGTTCACGTATTAATATTTTGACTGACCAACCATCTGAAATAATGTGATGCTGAGTCAACAGCAGAATATGTTCGTCTGTTGCTAAACGGAGCAAATGCCCTCTGAGTAATGGCCCACAAGTAAAATCGAAAGGCTTGACAGCTTCAAGGTGGGCGCGCTCTTCAACTGTGGTTTGTTGTTCTGGTGCTGGTAAATGGCTGATATCTTCAGTCGTCAAAGCAAAACCACTGTTGACATCCCCGATAACTTGCCGGGCAGTGCCTTCAATGGCCACAAAAGTTGTCCGCAGGCTCTCATGGCGGGCAACAATCCGATCCAAAGCCGCTTGTAGCGCATTCAGGTTAAGCTGACCTTGTAGATGTAGCCCTATTGACATGTGATACGCTGTCTGGGCTGCGGGATCTAACTGGGTCAGAAACCACAGACGTTGTTGTGTCCAGGATAATGGCACATCGCCGTTACGGGCTTGGGGGCGAATTTCTGCTTTTTGTGTATGTTGACGAGATAGCTTGGCGGCTTTGGCTAACTCAAGTAGTCTTTTCCGTTCAGCTAATGGTAAAGAGGTTAATTCATTATTATTCATGTTTAAGTACCATTTGAGAGCCAGATTTATTCCATTGATTTATAAATATCTTGTAGAGAATCTGCGTCAAATTGCAGTAATTGAGCATTGATAATGCACTCTTCAAGCTGACAGATAGAAGGATGTGCAAACAATTGCTGGATAGAGATATCAACATCAAAGATTTCATTAATTCTTGATTGAAGTTGTAAAACCAAGAGCGAGTGACCACCGAGCTCAAAGAAATTGTCATAACGTCCGATACGATCTATTTTCAATACCGTTTGCCAGATATCCGCCAGTTGTTCTTCAATTTCACCTTGTGGTGCTGCATATTCTTTTGTGATCACAGACGAATGATCGGGAAGGGGGAGAGCACGGCGATCCAATTTGCCACTTAGTGTCAGTGGGAAAGTATCCAACATGACAAATGCGCCAGGGATCATGTAATCAGGCAGGCTATTGCCTAATTGTTCCCGCAGTTCGGGAATATTCAGTGTCGTACCTGATTGCGGGATGATGTAGGCGGCTAGCCTTGTATCTGCTGAGTCATATGCACGTGCAACAACCACAACTTGCTGAACACCAGTACATTGGGCCAGATGAGTTTCGATTTCTTCCAACTCAATGCGATTTCCTCTTATTTTGACCTGAAAATCATTACGGCCCAGATAATCAATGCTGCCATCAGGTAGCCAACGCCCCAAATCTCCCGTTTTATACATCCGTGCATCCGGGCGATTGCTGAATGGATCATGAACAAAACGTTCTGCCGTTAGTTCAGGACGATTTAAGTAACCGCGGGCAACACCAATACCACCAATATGGATCTCCCCGGTCACTCCGATAGGAACAATCCGGCCAAGTTTATCCAGAATATAGATTTGTGTATTAGCGATAGGATGACCAATTGGCACTAAATCGACATATTTTTCTGATCCACAACGCCAGGATGTTACGTCAATTGCGGCTTCAGTCGGGCCATATAAATTATGCAGTTCACTATGAGGAAAGTGAGTTAGGCACTGTTGTTGCAGGGAATACGGTAAGGCTTCTCCACTACACAAAATCTGACGTAAAGAAGGGCAACGTCCTGCCGGAGTGAGATGAATGAAACTTTGCAGCATAGAGGGAACAAAATGGATGGTTGTGATACCTCTGGATTCAATCTCTTCCAGCAAATAAAGGGGATCTTTGTGACCTCCGGGACGTGCCATAACTAATTGAGCACCAGAAAGCAAAGGCAGGAAAAATTCCCATACTGAAACATCGAAACTGAATGGAGTTTTCTGCAATACGAGATCGTTAGGGTTCAATTGATATTCATCTTTTGCCCAGAGCAAGCGGTTGACGACACCACGATGCTCATTCATTACTCCTTTAGGTAAACCTGTTGATCCTGAGGTATACAGGACATAGGCCAAATTACGTGATGTCAGCCCCAAGTCGATGATAGATAGGTTATCTCCCCGCTGTTCAGCCAGAGTTGCCTGAAATTCTTCGTTTTCCCATATCCACAAAGGAACATTAGTGTCTGGTAAGTGGCGTTGTAACCCATGATGGCTCAGGACAAGTGCCGGTTCACTGTCGGTCAGAATATGCCTAAGACGATCTGCCGGATATTCTGGATCGAGAGGAACATAAGCTGCACCCGCTTTTAATATTCCTAGCAACGCGATAACCATATCCGGGCTACGTTCCATGCAGAGACCGATACGATTCTCTGCCTGAATACCGGCTGCAACGAAAGCATGTGCGAGTTTATTGGCCTGACGATTCAATTCCTCGTAAGTTAATTGTTGGTTATCACAAACCAGAGCAATTGCTGTCGGCGCATAGTTGACTTGTTGTTCGAATAGTTGGTGAAGCAGAACATTTTGCGGGTAGGAGACATCAGTTGCATTAAAATTATAGAGAATATGTTGGCGTTCTGATTCATCCATCAACGGTAAGCTGTCGATAGTCTGTTGATCATCATTGACCATTGCTGTCAGTAAGGTGAAATAATTGTCCATAAGTTGAGTGATTAACTCAGCATCGAACAATTTAGTATCGTAATGAAAACCGCAATTAATCTGTTGATCGACTTTTATTATATTAACCATCAAAGGAACAGGCATATCGCCATAATAAGGATATGTGAAAGATCGCAGTTCTGCTCCCCCCCAATGCACCGTATTACTGCCACTTTGATCCATCCATAATGATGGCAGGTTATTGACATATCTGGGTTGTTGGAAAGTAATCGTCGTCTGAAAAACAAGATGGGTATCAGTGTTACGTTGTAACTTGATTTGTTCCAGGATTTTGGGGAAAGGATATTTTTGGTTCTCAATAGCCTGACGAATGGTCTTAGCCGCCTGTAAGATATGTTCCTGTACAGTTATCCCGCTATTGATCTGAGCGCGTAAGGCAACCGGGTTGACAAATTCACCGACTAATTTACCCCAGGCAGCCCGGCTGCGGCCCGGCATTATAGAGCCGATAAGGATATCATCCTGACCAGTATAGCGATGTAACAGAATTTGATAGGCTGCCAGAAAAATAGCAAACAGACTATTACCGTATTTCGTTGCTAACGTATGCAGTTTTGTAGCCAGCGATTCGGGGAGCTTACGGGGAATCGTGATCCTATTTATTGCAGAAGGGGATTTATTAATGTTTGATCTATTGCTGGTCGGTAATTGTAATTCTGTTAAATGACTGCTCAGGTTATCGCACCAGAATTGTTGTTGTTTTTTTGCATTGTCACTGTTCAGCCATTGTTGCTGCCAGATAACATAGTCTTGGTAACTGTGTTTTGGTGCCGGAGGCAATTCTTGTTCAGATAAGAGATTACCCAGTTCTTCCAGTAATATCCAATAAGACCAGCCATCGACAACCATGTGGTCAAAAGTTAATACCATGATGTTTTCCTGATCATGACATTGATACCAACTGGCATAAACACGCGGTGGATTTTCCAGATCGAAAACGTACCAACAATCATTACGGACAACTTGTTGCAGCTTTTCTTCACTCAGATCCCTGGCATCATATTTCGTGATTGTAATCACAGCATTTTCTGCTATTTGGTATCCTAACTTACCGTCATATTGACCAAAACTGGCCCGTAACATAGGGTGGCGTTTTATCAGATGATTGAGCGAGTCTTCTAATTTCTCAGCAGTTAAACCTTTAACTCTGGCACAAAATGCATTATTACTCTGTCCCCTTTGGGTCGGGTTAATTTGATATTGAAACCAACGGCTGCTTTGTGCTTCTGATAAAGCAAATGAATTCAATGTTTCAGGATAATTCATTTTATAGCTCCCCTTTTATGGGTATATGAAAAAATAAAAATTTGAGAACTGATAAAACAAAAAAATAAGAACAGAATTTAAGACCAAAATATTGGTAAAATAAAGTTCAATAAATTTATTTTCCAGCAGAAAATTAATGCGGTGGAGGTACAACGCAATAAAAAAAACCATTACAGTGATATGAATGGTATTTCACAGGAAAGTTATAAGCTAATTTCATTTTGTATATAAACTGTACTTTGTCTTTATTATGGTATTTAAGGTGTTAGATTGTATATTAAATGGAAAAACTTTACATAGTGATATTCACTTTCTTTTATATCTAATTTTATTATAGGTAATAAGTGTTATTATCATGAATATTTTATATTACATAATAATCTAAATGATAATATATATTCTATAAAAAAAAGAGCCTGTTTAACGAGGCTCTTAAAATGGGCGAGGATATATTTATAATAAGTAGGTTTTCTTTGATCTAGATCATTTTAAGCCAGAATAATGGCTATTGGTGTTTATCTCTTTAATGTGTCCATCTTCCAACTTAATTACACGTTCTGCAATATCAAAATATGCATCATCATGGCTAATAACAATAACAGTTTTACCACGAGCTTTTAGTTCTGGCAGTAATTCTGTATAGAATATTCTTTTAAATACAGGGTCTTGATCCGCAGCCCATTCATCAAATAGATAAATAGGACGATCTTCCAGATAAGCAGACACTAAGGCTAAGCGTTTTCTCTGACCGGCTGAAAGTTCAGTTGTTGAGAATTGTCCGTCAACGATTTTAACTTTATGGCTCATGTTTAAAGCTTCAATATAATGAGTTGCTTTTTCGGTAACATTTGCACCGGTATTTAACAGTTGATCGAATAAATGGTAATTAGAGAAAACGGCTGAAAAATATTGGCGATAGTGTTCATTATTTTTCTGATCCATTTTTACACCATTAAGCCAGATAGAGCCGGATTCTTGCTCGAACAAACCGACTAATAGCATGGCAAGTGTTGTCTTTCCGCTTCCGTTTCCACCGACAATAAAAATGATTTCGCCTTGGGAAATAGTCAGACTCATCGGCCCTAGCTTAAACTCCCGATCTTCTTTGTCGGTCGTATAGTGATGAATAACATCTTTCAATTCAAGTGATAGTGGTTGTCCATTTGCAAATGGGTTTGGTGTATTAGCTTGTTGTATATACAGAGATTCTTCCAACTGGCTATCCAGTCGTTTCATTTTTTGTAGTGAAATTTCGGCTTGTCTTAATTCAGGAATGGCGCCGATCACTTCGCTGATTGGGCCGGATAAAAATAGAACGATCAGAGTGACTGTCATCAAATTAGAAGGCTCTTGAGGTAACCAGATAGGTACAACAAAAATCATCAAGCCAATGACAATATAAAAGACCACCGAACCGGCATTCAGTACCCAGGCATAGTTATTATTTGCTTTAATGCAGATCTCTTTGAATTTTTTTGCGCCGGGAGAAATGACTCTGTCAATAAAAGCATTGCCTTTCTGGCTATTGAGTTTTAACTCCTTACTACCATCAATTAGCTGTTGGAAGCTGAGGTAGATCTTATCTACCTGCTCACGCATTTCTTCCATCAGACGTATAGGGCGCTTTTCCAAAAAATAGAAGATATACATTGTGAGCAGACAGACAATGGTCAGAATAATAAAGAGTTGCCAGGAAATCCAGGCTAAGTAGCCGAAACAAGCGATAATAAGTGTGATATTGCCAAAGACGGTTGGCGCTAACATAAAAGAGTGTATAAACACATCGACATCTTTAGTCAGAACAGCTAACAGGCCATGTTTCCCGATATTATTCAGCTTCTTAAAAGGCGCCCGTAATATTTTATTACTCAGACTCAGTCGCAGGGAATAAATCGTTGCCTGAGTTAAATGTGATAACAATATTTCTGATAAAGTTTTAGTAATAAAAAAAAGAATACAGATACCAAAAAAGTTCCAGATAAATGTTGAGAGATTAGCTGCACCTGTAATTCCCTGGCTAATCATGCCTACTACTGATGCACCGGCAAACCCGCTGATTAATGCAAATATTGTTGATAAAAACAGCAATATCCAGGATTGACGATAGAGATAAGCTATTAGTGTCATAAAAATAAACCATTATAGGAGATTATGAGTAATATAAAAAATATATACTGGTCAATGAGAATCAACATGGTTATTTTTTTCTGGTGAAATTTCAAGGAAGATTTATAAACATAAATGTGAATGAATTTAAATCGTGATAAAAGTCACAATTAAGGTGTAATGGGGTGTAATAGATATGACATTAATTGATGCATATTATTTTTTTTCATTAATTGATAGAGTTTATTTGTAATAGTGGAATAAAGGAGCATAAATAATTTCTCTAAGTAATCAGATAGTAACGTAGATATACTTTTATGCAATTCTATATCATTTCATTAACATAGTGTATGTTCCTTCCATCTTTTAAGTTGCCTCTTTGTTGGTTACGGACACTCAGCACGGTCACTGTAGTTATAAACATGTATTTATAAGCATAGAGTTATCTGTGAATTCGGAGATTTGCTCTGCTTTGTTAGTTGTACTTTCTCACTGCTTGTACAGCAAAGAGTGAAAAAGTGCTCTGGCATTATAAATATTTATTTGAATTAAAAGATTTGGTTTTAAATATTATTTACGTGGTGGATATATTTAATTTTGGAATGACTGTTCCTAACTGTTTTTTATACATATCTATCCCAGAATCTCTATTGGGTATATGCCCAATAGAGTTCAAATTGCAACTTGAAAGATGAAACGGATATTAAGCTATCTCAATTGATTAAGCTCTGTAAGGTTTGCCATAACGGACTTTGTTGTGCCAGTTTGCGTTGATCTTCCAACATGCACTCAAGTATTTCTAAAGTCGTCAATGGGTTTGCTAGCACAACACGTAAAACGGTTGTTGGTTGTCGATCCCATTGTACTGGCCTGAGACTGGTACGTGAAACAAAAAACTTTCCGGTAGTCCACTGCATAGACTGGATATTTTGGTTCAGTGCATTCAGTGTATCGTGTAGTTTTTCCCGCACAGATTCAGAGGCGTTGCGTAGTGCTGTCAATACCATTGGTGGTATATACCGGTAAGTAAGCAGACAAAGTTGTGGGTCGCTGACTAACTCGAAGTCTTCCTGTTGGCGGATAATGCCTGCGAATTGCTGTGCCTTCTCGATACTGCTATCTATTAATTGGGCAAAACCCTGCCGGCCAAGCAGGTGCAGGTTACTGTGCAACATAAGTGACATCGCACTGCGTGACCCTTCCAGCGTGTGGCGGCCTAGATCTTTTGAACCCTTACGTACAATATAATTAGCGTGTTGGGCAATAGAATCAGTCAGAGAAGGCTGGCGGAACAGTACCATGCCTGTTCCCATAGGGACGTACATTTGTTTATGAGCATCAATTGCCACAGTATCAGCACGCTCAATGCCCTTGAATAAATGCCGATAGCGTTCTGACAATAAGCTCGCGCCTCCCCAGGCAGCATCGACATGGAAATGACATTGCTCGCGCTCTGCGATATCTGCCAGTACGTCCAGCGGATCGATTGAACCGGTTTCGGTTGTTCCCGCTATTCCGATAATTGCCATGGGCTTGATATTGCGCTGACGCAGATTTTTCAGGTGTGAGTCGAGGGAGTCAATACAGATCCGTCCGTTTTTGTCGGCATCAATACTGATTAGTGCATCTTGTCCAAGGCCGAGAACATCCACGGTTTTTTTCAGTGAATAGTGGCCTAGTTCTGATACCAAAATCGCCACTCCATTGTAACCGTAGTGGAGTAAACCTCTGGCCAGTCCTTCACGTTTGAGACCGGTAAAATTTTCATCGGCTGGCATGAGCTGGTTCCGGCATGCCCACATGGCTGTCAGATTAGCCAGTGTTCCGCCAGAACAGAAGGCTGCCAGAGCATAATCACCATTGTGCAGCCATTGTTTATAAAAACTTTCATCACAACCATATACCAATTTGTGCATCATACCCAATACCTGGCGTTCCAGCACGGTCAGAACATGCGATGTCTCCAGTTTAACTAAATTTTGATTCAGGGCAGTTAATATCTTGCCAAGGGCAGGTAAATGTCTGGGAAGGGCTGATGTCATATGACCAACAAAAGTAGGGGATGACACAGGCATCACTTGGTTAAGAATATCTTCATTTAAATTTTGGATATATTTTTCAGTATCGACGGGAGTTTCTGGTATGAATACCGAAGAGAACTTCCTCTCCAGTTCTGCTAATTCATGCACGGGTTTGTTTAGCTCACGGCAACAATAACCTACAGGATCATCTGCAATCTTCTCTTCCAGTTCAGACAAGGCTTTTTCACCGATATTGGTGGTAAATTGGTCGAATAATTCTTGCCATTCTTGTGTATCCGAATAATTATCGTGAGGAATCGTCTTTTCTGTTTCATTGTGATTCAGCCTGTCAAGAGAACTCTGCATAGTCTGTTTGCCTCTCCAGAATCGTTAATTAATGTAGTGTGAATAGCATAATCATATCATTGTTAGGTGCAAGTAGTTGGGTGCGGCTGAACGGTATGTGTATCCCTCTGGGGTACTAGATTCTTGTCTCCTTTGTATCTCTCTTTTTCTGTATAGAACAGATCAAACTAAGAATGAGATTCATTTGTTTTGTATAGATATTGTTAAAGATTATTGATAATTTTTCTGTAGAAAAATAATAATAAGGTTATATTCAGACTCATGTGTTTTATATTAATTACCGAATCATAGTATGCCATGATTGATAAATTTAAAGTAAGCAAATAAATAAGTATTTTTAATTTCCTATTAGTTTCTTTTATCTATTGATGATAGAAATAGTTTCTGACGGGGGAAATAGTCACTATTCCAAAAATAGTATGTGATAAATGGTTGGTTGTTTAATAAAAGTTAAGAACAAATAATTTATGGTGATATCAGAACAGCGGAGAAAGCTGGCTCCAGAAAAATATAAATTTGATCTGAATCACAGAAAGATTTTATGCAGTGACTTTAGGATCATTTTTTGAATTTCTTTGTCTTACTTTATAATTATTTTAATTTTTCTAGAGCCATAATTCAAACCATTATCTATTTATGTATTATGGTTCTAATTTAGTTAAATGATGATACTAATAAGTAATGAGGTGATATATGAAAGAGTTAACAACCATTGAATTAGAGCAGGTTGCAGGTGGTGCTTTTAATTGGCATAAAGCAGCAAAAGCTGGCTTGCACGCCGCTGATCAAGCAATTAATAATGGCGTTGATTTCCTTGTCAAAGAAGGCTATCTCTCGAAAGATTTAGGCGGATTTATTAAAGGTGAGGCAGGTACTCTAGAACATTTAGGTTGTGATATAATTGATTGTTTCGAATAATAAATGAATTATAAATTTCAAAGTACATACTCATAAAATAGAATAATATGAAGTTTATATGATTTTTTAATTAATGTACTAAGAAGTTAATATCAATCGTAATCGATAATGAGGTAATATATGAAAGAATTAACAACCATTGAATTAGGGCAAGTCTCAGGTGCTGGCTCTGTTATGAAAAAGGGTGATTTATTGAAAGAAGCCATCGAATATGCGCATAGCGTAATTGGTGATATGCCATCCCCTGATTTTGAATGGCCAATCATTCCAATCATTCCATACTTTCCCCCATATCTTGAACCCGTATGTGGTAACTAATTCAGATAAATTCTGAGAATCAATTTTATATATTTATAAATCATTAGCCACTCTATTAGAATGGCTAATGATTTTTTTAAATATTTACTATATATTTTTAAAGTATAGAAGAAAATCAATTGAAAAATGGATTAAATTTATGATATAGAGATAACACGATCGGCAGATTTAATTGTTGATGGTCTATGAGCAATAATAATTCTGGTAATATTCAATGCAGAGATTGATTCGTTGATATACGCTTCATTAGTTAAATCCAGATGGCTGGTTGCTTCATCCATAAATAGAATACTTGGACGACGATATAGTGCTCTGGCTATCAATAACCTTTGTATTTGTCCACCAGATAATCCATTACCTAATTCACCAATAAGTGTTTCATACCCCATTGGCATCAATAAAATATCATCATGGATACTGCAACGTTTAGCACATTCTTGTATAAGATAGATATCGGGTGAAGGATCAAAACCGGATATGTTTTCAGCGATAGAGCCGGAAAGTAATTTATCATCTTGTAATACACAGGCAATACACTTCCGGTAGTTATTTAGACCAATGACATTAATATCAAGCCCGTTCATTAAAATAGTGCCTTTATCTGGTTCTAATAACCCACTCATTAATTTCATGAGTGTTGTTTTTCCCGCCCCAGATGGACCAACAATAGCCACACTTTCTCCCGCTTTGACATTAAGATTAAAGCCGGATATCACCGGCTTTGATAAGCTATCATATTGATAATGTAAATCATGGACTGTTAAATCAACAGGTTGTCCTGAAACGCCGATTTCCCGCGCAGGAGCTTCTCTTTCTGGTTCAGAGAGGACGATATCAGCAATTCTTTCATTATGTAAATTTAACATGCGCAATTTAATTGCCATGTCGATCAGATTACTTGCTCTGTCGGCAAATTGCCCCCGGTATGCGTTAAAAGCAACAAACATCCCAAGAGTCATTTGGTTATCTATCACTAAGGATGCACCTAACCACAGAATGATAATTTGTTCACAAGTAGTAATAAAAACATTAATGATATTAAAAATTGAACTTATCTTATTAAGTTTAGTATTTGAATTAAGGGTATCAATATTCAGGTTTAACCAGGATTTTGCCCGAGTTTCACATAATCCCAACGCCTTTAAGGTATTAACACTGTATAACGTTTCCATAAAATGGGAGTTTGCTCTGGCCTCTTTAACTATCTGTTCTTCAGAAAGCTGTCTGTAATATTGATATGTCAGAAATCTGACTATTATATAAATGATGGTGAACCCCGATATAATCCAAACCAGCCAATTACCATAAAGTAGCATCATAACAAAGACGCTGATCAGCATAATGGTGTCAATAATTCCATTAACAATATTTTGGGTAAAGGTTGTGCGAATAATATTTAGTGAACCGAAGCGTGACTGAATATCACCTAGCTTACGTTTTTCAAAGTAAGCTAAAGGTAATTTCATTAAATGGTCGAATACACCTGATTTCCATTGCACATCAACAAATGCTTCCATAGTAATGGATATCCAGCTACGTAGCGTTGATACACAGACTTTAAATAAAATAAAGAAGAGCAAACCACAGCAAATAATAGTTAAAAGGCTATGATCTTGAGCAACGATAACATGATCCATGACCAATTGTGTCCCCACTGGAAGCAGTATATTAATAGCCTCTATGGCAACAGATAAGAAGAAAATTTTTCCCAGTGCAGATTTAATTCCTTGAATATTATTTAACAAGGAGATAATACGTAACCTATTTTGCTTTTTTACAGGAATAAAATCATTACCCGGCCATAATTCCAATGCAATACCTGTAAAGTGCCTGGAAAACTCCTGAGCATTCATTACCCGTTGCCCAAATGCTGGATCATGGATAGTAATTTTATTTTTTTTTACACTGACTAAAACAACAAAATGATTCATATCCCAATGTAAAATACAGGGAGTTTTTAATGCATGAAGCTCATCAAGATCTAACGATACAGCTCTGGTTTTAAATTTGAGCGCAGTAGCGATATTAATCAATACAGGGAGTGTCGCCCCTCGTGTAGAAATTCCAAACTGACTGCGTAAACTGGATAGATCGATTTGTAACCCATGATAATGAAATACCATTGCTAAACTTGCTAAGCCACATTCGGCTGCTTCAGTTTGTAAAATTTTGGGGATTCTTCTTCTGAATCCTAAATTCAATTTTTCGGTAATGACGTCAAAAGATGCTTTATTCATTGCTAGGGCCTGTTAATGTTTTTTTCATATCATAGAATGGTGAGAACATCCATTGATAAAGAGGTCTTTTTTCAAGGAAGAAAGTGGACTGGGCTTTCATGCCATTAGATAAATATAAATTTTTTCCGTTGTAACTAAACTTATTCTTATCCAGACTGATTAACACCTTATAATAAGATTCGGCTTTTTCCCCAATCTTGTTTATTGGTGAACTTTTATAATGAGACATTTCTTGAGAGGATGCCGGGATATATGAAATGTTATTGATATGTCCTGAAAACTGGCCGAATTTTTCAAATGGGAAAGCATCATAACGTATATTAATTGCATCACCTTTTGCAATGTAAGGTAGACTGTTATTAGGAACCCATAGGATTAAATAATAAATTGGTTTTACACCATTTGGGATCACCTGTGCTAAGTTGTCATTTGCAATAACCATTTGCCCGACGGTAAATCCAAGTGATTCAATACGTCCATCAATAGGGGAAGTGATGAATAGGGAGCCACTGGCAGCCATTTCGGTTAGTTGCCGCTGTAGATCATCTCGTTGAATTTTGTATTGTGAAATTTGTTTATCGAAATCCGCTTGCTTGAGCATGATATCACTATTCAGGCTTGTGATCTTTAATGAATCGCTGATATATTGACTGTAGAGATTTTGGTATGTGTTTTGCTGCTGGTAATAAGAGTAGCCATAATTATTAAATTGATCTTTCGTGATAAGACCTCGTTTCTGATAACTCTTGTAATTTTTCATGTTTTCTTTTGCAAATTCAATACCCTGGCGTGCATTTTCAACGACAATTCTGTCCTTCTCATGAGATAATTCATACTGTTTTTTTTGCTCTTCGAGGCTTTCTAAAGTGATACGTTTATTATATTGCAGGTTTTGAATAATATTATTGACTTGTATTAATTGGTTTTTGAGGGAGTTTTTTGTATTAGTACTGATTTTGCCAGACTCCGTAATTTGACTGAAATCTACCTGATAAATTTTCTGGCCTTTTTTTACTATGTCACCTACTTTGACGAAAGTTTTTGAAATAAATCCTTGTTGGGAAGATAAAATATTTATTGGATGAGGGTTAGTGATAACTTCACCATAAACACTAATTCTTCTTGTATAACTTCCAAAAGTAATAAATATAAATAAAACAGTTAAAAAAGTTAATGAAGCAATACAAATAATCCATGCCGGTATTTTTGCTATCAATAGTGCTTTTCCCGTCCATTTGGATTTTTGGTTATCTAAGGCCTCTTGCCTAAATAACTTATTCATAGCAGTCATATATAATTAATCTTCATGCTTTGTTTCGTGATTATGGTTTGAGGAATGGCTGAAAATATTAATTTATCAATGTGATGTCGGTAGATTTGGCCTGCTTGATGCAATACTACTGTAATATAGTTAACCTGAATGCCACTTCAACCATTAATAAAATTTCTTAATATGGGGTTTCAAAATTCCGTCTTGGAATATTAAGAATAGGCGGGCTTATAAAAGAAAAATCCGCGTGATAACGCGGATTTTTAGCATAAATCTCATCGATTAGTATCGGCAAGATAAGTAAATTTGTTCGTAGATCAGACGTTGAACAAGAAATTCATTACATCGCCATCTTTAACAATATAATCTTTCCCTTCAGCACGCATTTTGCCTGCTTCTTTTGCGCCTTGTTCACCTTTGTAAGTGATAAAATCTTCAAATGAAATCGTTTGGGCACGGATAAAGCCTTTTTCAAAGTCAGTATGGATTTTACCCGCAGCCTGTGGTGCCGTTGCCCCGACCGGGATTGTCCAGGCTCGCACTTCTTTTACCCCTGCGGTGAAATAGGTTTGCAGGTTCAGCAACTGATATCCGGCACGAATAACACGGTTTAAACCAGGTTCTTCCAACCCAAGCTCTGCCATGAATTCTTCACGGTCTGCATCTTCCAGTTCTGCGATATCCGCTTCAATAGCTGCGCAAACCGGAACAACTACAGAACCTTCCTGTTCTGCAATAGTGCGAACGGTATCAAGATGCGGGTTGTTTTCAAAACCATCTTCATTGACGTTGGCAATGTACATAGTTGGTTTCAACGTCAGGAAACTCAGATAGCGAATTACCGCTTTTTCTTCCACGCTCAGGTTTAAAGAACGCAACATACCCGCTTGCTCAAGATGAGGAAGACACTTTTCGAGCACTTCTAATTCAGCTTTAGCATCTTTATCACCACCTTTAGCTTTCTTCTGAACACGCTGGATAGCACGTTCACAGGTATCCAGATCTGACAATGCCAGCTCGGTGTTGATAACTTCAATATCGGCAGCCGGATCAACCTGACCAGAAACGTGAACGATATTATCGTTGTCGAAACAGCGTACAACATGACCAATTGCTTCCGTCTCGCGAATATTAGTCAGGAACTGGTTACCCAGACCTTCGCCTTTTGAAGCACCTTTTACCAGACCCGCAATATCGACGAATTCCATTGTGGTTGGGAGGATGCGCTGTGGTTTTACAATTTCAGCTAGCTGGTCGAGACGTGGATCTGGCATTGGTACAACACCCGTGTTTGGCTCGATAGTGCAGAAAGGGAAGTTTGCTGCTTCGATACCTGCTTTGGTCAGCGCATTAAATAATGTAGATTTCCCAACGTTAGGCAGGCCAACGATACCGCATTTGAATCCCATAGATTTATCACCTTTGATCACTTATAAACCGACAGAAAATAGTCTGTCGGTGAGTTATAAAAAATTGGTGTTATTATACACGCAATACTCTGATGCGCCACGCTCTACTCCGGGCGGACCTGTTAAGCGCTGGCTTTAAAAGCGTGCAGGCGGTTAATGGCTTTATTCATACCTTCATTCATAAGGATGTCAGTACAGATGAGAGCTTCAGCAATAGCATCATCAATCAGTTTCTGTTCATTGGCAGGGGGCTTGCCGAGAACAAATCCCACAACTTTGTTTTTATCACCCGGATGACCGATGCCAATACGCAGACGATGAAAATTAGGATTATTGCCAAATTTGTTCTGAATATCTTTCAGGCCGTTATGCCCACCATTGCTGCCACCTAGTTTCATTTTTGCGACACCAGGGGGAAGATCAAGCTCATCGTGAGCCACCAGAATTTCATCTGGCTGGATGCGGTAGAACCCGGCTAGAGCAAGAACAGACTTGCCACTGAGGTTCATGAATGTCGTTGGCACAAGCAGACGGACATCTTGCTCATTCATATAGATACGAGCGGTATAACCAAAAAATTTACTCTCTTCTTTTAAGGGCTGGTTATGGCGTTGTGCTAATAAATCGACAAACCATGCTCCTGCATTATGTCGGGTCTGTGCATATTCAGCACCGGGGTTTGCCAGACCAACGATTAATTTTATGTTACTCACAGTGTTTGATTTCGCTTATTGGCATTAAGGTATTAAAAAAAGAGGCTTAGTGTACCTGCCTGAAGGCTTGAGTACAAAACTCATTATGATATTAGATAATAAGGGAAGAATAAGTTAAAAATCGTACAGCTTGTGATCGCTAGCGCAATAACCTTTCATATGTTATGGCTATAATGTCTAAAAGGAGGTATCTGCTTTCGTGCTTTTGAATTTGTTTGTTGACAAATTGCGTTCACAAACTACGTTCACAAAAAGTATTGGAGGTTGGTTATGAGACGTAAAAAAGCCTTTATTATGGGTAATATTTTTATGGGATTAGGCATGATGGCAATGCTTATCAGTTTAGCCTATGTCTTGCTCAGCCACATATTCAGTTTTAGTGAATCTGAATTTTTAGCAGGAATCGCACTAATGGGGTTATTTGTTGGTGCATTGATTTGGCTGGGGGGAGCCAGTCTCGGAGGGCGAGAGCAGGTTACCGATAAGTATTGGTGGTTGAAGAATTATGATGAACGTTATCGCCGTAAAAAACAACATAAACATTCATAATTTTTATTACGTTATTTTTTTAGATGCTGTTGATTTTGACATAACACACGATATAACAAACACATAATATGAAACGAATACCTCACTTTTTAACTGATTCGATTGATCATCTATATGGTAAATCGAATCAGCTCTCTGCACTGTAGATTTTTATCATACACCCAATAGTTTTCAAGTTGCAGTCTGATTGGCTGCAACTTGAAAGGCAAGAGGATACATATAATTAACGTTAAAAACTTGCATTGATACCCAGGCTGAAATTGTAATCCGGTTCCTGGGCACTTCCTTCGTTACGTGTTACGGAAACAATTCCATGTAAATTTTTTAAAAATTCAGCATTGATACCCACTGTATATTGACGCCAGTCCTTACTCTGTTTGCCGCTATCCATAACAAACGATGTTTTGGTGGAATTAATGGCGCTGCGCAGTTTGTAATGGGTATCACCGAACTGGTGATTAAACTGAACAGAGGCATAAGGGTTGAAACGACCTAACTGAGTATCTACACGCCAGCCGAGAGAGCCTACTTTGGAAGTGTATTTTTGATCAGAAAAGTGCATAGAGGTGCTGTTGTGATCGTATTCACGGTAACCTTTTATATTACCTTTATCCCAAGTGTACTGGATAATAGGGCTGGTGGTGATGACCTTAGTGACAGGAATATCCCACCCCGCTGTAAGACGAGTACCCCACTGTTTACCCGTTGTTGATCCAACTTCTCTACGGGTTGCTTTGCCAAGTTGGATACTACGGGTCAGGCTATCGTAATTAATACGGGCATAGTGGATCTCGCCACTTAACCACGCATTGTTATAGAGATTCCATAAGCCATAAGTAGTCACAACATGACCACGCCCCTCATAGGTGAAACTGGAGGCAAGAGTACGTTCATCTTGGTAATTAGAGTATACTGCGCCCAATAACAGACCATCTGTTAGTTGGTAGTCGCTACCCAATGTAAGGACATGGTTACCACTGTTTGTGTAACCACCAAAAACACTGATTTTTCCCTGTGGATTACCTCCGTTACGAAGTTGTTGCAGGTGGCCATCAAGAGAAGCCCGAACACCTTTAACCGCGAGTCGGTTAACTTGGGTCAATGACATCACAAGTGATGGAGCTATATAAATAGAAGTAATGTATTGACCAATAATCTGATGCCCTAATGGTGTTGGATGGAAACTATCGGAGAATAAAAATTCTCTGTCTTTATTAAATTCTTTATCTTTAGAAGAACAAGAACTGGCTAATTTTCCCTGAGGGCAGGCATAACCTAATGTATTTTGAATACCATAAATATAGGGATTTGCTATCACTTCACGCATCAGAGCATTGACATCTGCACGCAGGATATTGCCATTATTCTGGCTGATTTTATCATCTATGAGCTTATTATAAGTATCGGTAAGCTCTGAGGCATTTTTATTGGTTTTTTCGTAGGCCTCGGTCAGTTTTTTTTCAGTTATTTCAGCGGGTATTCCAAATTCCTCCTGGGCTTTTTTAGCTAATTCTTCAAATATTTTTTTAAGGGCGAGTTTACGGGCTTTATCACTGGGAATATCATACTGGTCAATTTTCTTATGGACTTTATCCAGAACTTCTTGAATCTTCTCTTTAGAAGAACCTATTTTTTCTAAGCTATTTTTAATCAATATTTCTAGCAACTTAGGTGTTATTCCCACATCGGGAGCAGTAGGTACAATGATGAGTCCGGCACCAGCTTTAACGAGTTGATTGATTTGCTCTATGGTAGCATTGGCACTGGTATTGACAATGTTACGTGATTTAGAAAAGTCAACCTGACCAGCGATTAAAGCTTCAGCAAGATCATTACCGCCTACCCAGTGAATATAGATACCATTTGGATCGGCTTTTCCGTTATGTTGCTTGAGGTAATCATCAAGTTGTTCTTTAGTATTTGGCTGAAGAATATCTAATCCAGGATCTTGCCGTGTCATCGGTAGAGCTGTTGAACCTCCCAGAGCGTAATTAGTTCCTTTTTTATTAGAAGGGATTAATTTCTTACCTGTAACTTGATGAGAAATATACTCATCGTACAATTCACTATTGGCGCCGTCCGTTGTAAAACGATTATAATTTCCTCCGTCACTCAGGCTATCACCAAAAACATAGACATTGTCATAAGCATAGGCGTTTGTAATGAAATTAACCAAAAATATTGTTGTTGTTGATATTCCAAAAAGTACCTTTTTCATTCGAACTCCCCGGTCAATGTAGCCATTACTTTTCAGTCAGCACAAAACCTCGAATAAAAAACCTCGCTCGAATTAAGGAGGTATTTATTTTTTCTCAAATCTGTCCGTCTTACTTATTCCTGTCCGTCTTACTTATTCTTTGGCTGAGGGCTGATCCCTTTGATAATTTCTATGTGATATTACTTCTGGCTATATATACGAAAAGTCAACACCATGCAGGCATATGTATATGTAGGTTGAACGATGAGAAAAAAGCATGACAGGAATGCAAAAGCGCAAGGAGGTTTCATTTTCCTTGCGCTTTTGCCGCGTTACGCATGTTATTGCGATGGTTTTATCAGATACATCACTTTACTACGTGCACAACATTAGAAGCTGGCATTGATACCCAGATTGAAGTTGTAGTTAGGATCTTGCGAGCTGCCCTCATTACGGGTTACGGAAGCGAAACCACGTACGTTACCAAACAGATTAACATTCGCCCCTACTGTATATTGACGCCAGTTTTTGCTTTGTTTACCACTATCCATAACAAACAATGTATTGGTGGAATTAATGGCGCTGCGCAGTTTGAAATGGGTATCGCCGAACTGGTGATTAAACTGAACAGAGGCATAAGGGTTGAAACGGCCCAATTGGGTATCTGCACGCCAACCTAATGTACCGACCTTAGACGTGTAATTCTGGTCACTAAAGTGCATGGAAGTCCTATTATTGCCGGATTCACGGTAGCCTTTAACATTACCTTTATCCCAGGCGAACTGGATGATTGGGCTGGTGGTGACGACGTCAGCGACAGGGATATCCCAACCTGCGGCAAAACGGGCACCCCATTGTTTACCTGTGGTTGAGCCTGATTCTCTATGGGTAGCTTCACCAAGTTGGATACTACGGGTAAGGCTATCGTAATTAATACGGGCATAATGGAGATCACCACTCAACCATGCGTTGTTAAACACGTTCCACAATCCATAAGCGGTTGCTACATGGGCATTCCCATTATAGGTGAAATTGGAGGTAGGGGAGTGTTCAGTTTTGTCGTTAGAATACAGTGCGCCCAGTAACAAGCCTTCTGTCAGTTGATAATCGCCACCTAAGGTGAACGTGTTATTGCGGCTGCCGCTATAGCCTCCGAATACGCCTAATTTCCCCGCTTCATTGCCCCCGCTGCGCAGTTGTTGCAGGTGACCATCAAGGGAAGCACGAGCGCCTTTAACCGGGGCACGGTTGACTTGATTCAGGGTCATTACTTGTGATGGGGCGATATAAATGGATTCAATATATTGTCCCAGAATTTTGTGTGCAAGTGGTGATGGGTGGAAATTATCAGAGAATATAAACTCCTTACTGCTATCAAAGTCTGCTTGTCCAGACTCGCATTCATTAGCACTTTTGCCTACACCACAAGCATAGCCAAGGTTATTGCTGAAACCATAGATCATTGGATTAGCTATGACTTCACGTAACAGACCATTGACATCAGCACGCAAAATATTGCCATTAATTTGGTTGATTATATTTTCTACCTGATTGTTATAATCATTAGTAAACTTAGTAGCACCAGCACTGGCTTCTTTATATTTTTCTGTAAGTTCTTTTTCAACACTTTCAGGATCTAGCCCATATGCTTTAGCCATTTGACTTAGGTCATGAAATACTTTTTGGAGCGTTAGATTGCGGCCGTCATCACTGGGGATAGTGGCTTCATTAACTTTTGTATGAACTCCATGCAAAATACTTTTGATAGTAGCTTCTATAGTGGCTTTGATTTCATCCGGTGATTTTCCTTCCTTTCTCATATTTTCTGTTAACACTGGTGTTAGCTTTGTTGTTAGTCCAGTTTCTAAAACTATTTCTAACAATTTAGGCGTCGTACCTACATCAGGCACGGTGGGTGCAATAACCAATCCGGCTCCAGCGTCTACCAACTGTGTAATTTGTCCTGCGGTTGCGCTTGCACTTTTTTGCATAATATCGTGTGCAATAGAAGGATTCTTCTGGCTGGCTATCAAAGCCGCAGCAAGATCATTACCACCAACCCAATGGATATAGATGCCATTAGAATCTGCTCGCTTATTACTTTTCAGATAGCTGCTGACTTGTTTGTTCGTTGTATTATCAGGGGTTTTAGGATTTAATTCCCAAATAGAAGTCGCCCCACCTTTGGCATAATTAGTTCCACCTTCATTTGAAGGTATTAATTTGCTGCCAGTAAGTTTCCAAGAAATATATTCAGCATAAAGTTGCTCACTTTTTCCATTTGTTGTAAAGCGTTCTATATCTAGTTTATCCGTCTTACTATTTCCGGTGTCACTTAAGCTATCACCAAAAACGTAAATTTTATCATAAGCATAAGCATTAGAAACGGTGCTGATTGAAAGCGCTAACAGTGCAGGTGTGAATAAAAATGCCTTTTTCATTAGCATTCTCCTTAAAGTAGTTTTTCTTATTTATCATTTACCAGCGTATTGACGTCTAATAGCAAAGCCTGATTGACGCCTCTTCGTCAGATTTTGAGGTGCTGATGGGTTGAATATTTTAAATTGATATACTCTTAGTCAGGCTGTTAACCTATTGATAACAACTCTTTGGATTAAGTACTGATTCCCTGTTAACAATATTCCATATTGCTTTGATTTATTTGTATATAATGTGTTCTAAAAAATGTTTGGTGTTTAGTATTTATACCTTTTATTAACTGAACTAAAGTGACAATCAATGTTGGCATTATTTAACCCAAAATTGATTTCATTAGAGAATTTTGATTTTTCTGATGAAAATTATTTAACAAAATAATTGTTGTGTAACTTATCTACTTTTTGTCATTCATGCTTTTCCTTGAAGGTACTTCGGAGATGGGTATTAATTCTTCACCATCAATACCTCACAAGGCATAGCAGAAAACGGCCGACAGATTAGCAGTATCCATGACACCATACCAGTATTGTTACTCATGTTAATTACTGGACATACCAGATGATTTATTAAGCTATCATGAGGTCGGTTTTTTTCTGTACTTATATGCAAGTTGTTGTTTTATTTAATATGGAGTTTGTTAAATTAATTAACTAATTGATATAATTAATTATTTTAACGATATAAATATTTCGACTTTTAATTAAAACTATTGAAATTATTAAATTCATGGATTAGGTAAAACAGAAAAACCCGTTGATACATCTGTATCAACGGGTTTTTTCAGCGATGACTTATTTAATCACTTGTATAAGTTTGTGCTCAACATCTGCACTGCACATACTTTAGTGTTCAAACATTGCAGAGATTGACTCTTCATTGCTGATACGGCGGATTGCTTCAGCGAGCATGCCAGACAGTGTCAGAGTACGAACTTTGTTCAACGCCTTGACCTCAGCAGACAGAGGAATTGTGTCACAGACAATGAATTCATCTATCATTGAGTTCTTGATGTTTTCTACAGCATTACCAGAGAAAATAGGGTGGGTTGCATAAGCAAATACCCGCTTCGCTCCGCGCTCTTTCAATGCCTCAGCGGCCTTACATAGCGTGCCACCTGTGTCGATCATATCATCAACCAGAATACAGTCACGGCCAGCAACATCACCAATGATGTGCATAACTTGAGAAACGTTCGCACGTGGACGGCGTTTATCAATAATAGCCATATCAGTATCGTTCAACAGCTTAGCAATAGCACGGGCGCGGACGACACCACCAATATCTGGGGAGACAACAATCGGGTTTTCCAAATCTTTCTGGAGCATATCTTCCAAAAGAATTGGGCTACCAAATACATTATCAACCGGAACATCAAAGAAGCCTTGGATCTGCTCGGCGTGCAGGTCAACCGTGAGAACACGGTCTACACCAACGCTGGACAAAAAGTCCGCAACGACTTTGGCAGTGATAGGCACACGCGCTGAACGAACACGGCGATCCTGACGGGCATAACCGAAGTAAGGAATTACAGCAGTAATACGTCCGGCAGAAGCGCGACGCAGTGCGTCGACCATAACGACCAATTCCATTAGGTTATCATTGGTTGGTGCACAAGTGGACTGGATGATGAATACATCGCCACCGCGTACATTTTCATTGATTTGAACACTGACTTCACCGTCGCTAAAACGACCGACAGCAGCGTCTCCCAGGCTTGTGTACAGACGGTTGGCAACACGTTGTGCTAGTTCAGGGGTGGCATTACCAGCAAAAAGCTTCATATCGGGCACGAGAAAAACCTCAGGCTTGCGTCCAGAGAGATATTGTTGACCAATTGAACATTACCTTCATCTTTCAAGTTGCCTCTTTGTTGGCTGCGTTCACTCACCCTGGTCACATAGTTATCTATGTTCCTGGGAATTCGTTCTCTTTCCGCCGAGATGCAACTCGAAATCTATTGGGTATAATTATTCATCGGTTCAATAACATGTTTATCCCAGAGCGGAATGTATGCAACGGTGAAATGTTAACGCCACGCGCAACAAAGCCCTGCATCCACTCTGGGGCTTGATTAAACACCTTACGGGCTGATGCTTCTGATTCGAACTCGCCGAAAACACATGCACCAGTTCCGGTCAGGCGTGACGGGGTGTATTCTAACAGCCATGAAAGAAGCTGTTCAACCTCACGAAAACGTTTTCTTGCGATTGGTTCACAATCATTTTTGAATGGTGCCTGTAATAATGCGGGTAAAGTGCGGATCGGAGAATTTCTTTTTAATTCAGGATCTGTGAAGATTGTCGGGGTTGAGATCTCAATTCCGGGATGGGCAACCAGAAACCATTTTTCTTTTGGAGAGGCTGGTTGAAGTTTTTCCCCAATACCTTCTGCAAAAGCAGCATGGCCTTTGACGAATACCGGAACGTCAGCCCCCAATTTGATCCCAAGTTGTGCCAGCTCATCATCAGATAAATTGGCTTGCCAGTGGTAATTCAGGGCGATAAGCACGGTTGCTGCATTGGAAGAACCTCCACCTAGCCCCCCGCCCATAGGCAGACGTTTGTTAATATGAATATCGGCTCCCAGATATGGGGTGATAACTGAGGAGGGATTATTGTCTTGTAATAAATAGCTTTGTAATAAATGATCCTGTAATAAACGGGCAGCACGTACAATTAGGTTATCATCATGTGCTACGTCTTTAACAGGAGTCAACAGGCGAATTTGGTTATCCTGACGGGGAGTAATAGTCATTTCATCACCGTAGTCCAGAAACTGAAACAGCGTTTGCAGTTCGTGGTAACCATCAGGGCGTCGTCCGGTGATATATAAGAATAAATTTAATTTTGCCGGGGAAGGCCAGGTCAAAGTCATTATTGGGTCGTCCAGTTATCCATTTTTAATTTGATACGGTTATTGCCCTGAATGAGCTCCAGCCGGTTTGGTAATGCGGGAGTGATTGAAGTGTCATATCCCTGATAATTGACTTGCCAGACTTCATCACCTGCGCCATCGCTTACGGATTTGAGCAGATAGTTTTTATCTAGCTGGAAATTTTTGGCGTTTCCAGGCAGGCCGATAATCCAATTTTTCAGATTATCCAAAGGGATGTTCATATGGGTGAGTTGATAAATTAAGTCTTCAGGATTATCGCTGATATATTTCTTTCCTTCATGATCAGTAAGCTGGATCATATTTGGCTGGACAAATAATTCTAACTCAGTTGTTCCTAATGGATTAAGCAGCAGCAGTTTGTAATTATTAACGGTATATTGTTGCCAGAAAAAACGCGCATACACTTTTTTTTCATTTGCCAGGTAAGCAAAAGAACCTCGTGTCTGATAATGCTTTAAATTTTGCAGTTGTTGTTTGCGATCATGCCATTGCGGAGAATTTGCTGATCCTGTTCCGACCGGTGCTTGCGTAACGGTACAGGCCGTCAGTAAAACAGCGGAGAGGGGAAGTAAACGAAAAAATAATGCTATTTTCATACAGTAACCTTTGGCAGACAGACAAAATAGTCTGGTGGCGAATAATGGGCCATCAAAGTCTACAATCAAGGGAATAATTTAGCGAAGTTTTGCCAAAATTTCTCGAATAATTACAGCGGAACTGTTCTATTGACTTTTATTGGATTGTCGCATCAAGTAGAATGCTCGACCAATGAGAGTCCTTATGAAGGGTATAGGTTTATGAGAATGATTATTAATATTGTCATGGACTCATGCCCATGATAACTCAACGCAGTTAAGATGACTTTATTAGCACTCGGTATTAATCATAAAACAGCGCCTGTTTCCTTACGTGAGCGGGTAGCCTTTTCTCCAGATACGATAGGGCTTGCGCTTGATAACCTGCTCCAGCAACCGTTGGTGCGGGGTGGTGTTGTGTTGTCAACCTGTAATCGCACGGAACTCTATCTCAGTGTTGAGCAGCAAGATAATCTAAAAGAGCAATTGATTGATTGGTTATGTGAATACCATCAACTTAATCCTGAAGAGATTAGCACAAGCCTTTACTGGCATCTTGACAGTGAAGCAGTCAGCCATTTAATGAGAGTTGCTAGCGGTCTGGATTCATTGGTGCTTGGGGAGCCACAGATTTTAGGGCAGGTGAAAAAAGCTTTTGCCGAGTCACAAAACTACCAGTCCTTGTCAGGAGAGTTGGAACGTCTGTTCCAAAAATCGTTTTCTGTTGCCAAACGAGTGAGAACCGAAACAGAGATTGGAGCCAATGCAGTTTCTGTCGCCTTCGCAGCTTGTACACTTGCACGACAGATTTTCGAATCCCTCTCTCAATTAAATATTCTGCTTGTGGGAGCAGGAGAAACGATTGAGCTTGTGGCACGCCATCTTAAGGAACATCAGGTAAATCGTATAATAATTGCCAACCGCACGAAGGAACGGGCGCACGCGCTGGCTAATGAGGTTAATGCTGAAATTATTTCTCTGCCAGAAATTGATACCCGTCTGGCAGAAGCTGATATCGTGATCAGTTCTACTGCCAGCCCTTTGCCGATTATCGGCAAAGGTATGGTTGAACGGGCATTAAAATTACGCCGTAATCAACCTATGCTACTGGTTGATATTGCTGTTCCCCGTGATATTGAACCGGATGTTGAGAAATTGAGTGACGTTTACCTGTACAGTGTTGATGACTTACAGGCTATCATTCAGCAAAATCTTGCTCAGCGCAAAGCTGCTGCTGTGATTGCTGAAGGAATTGTGCAACAAGAGAGCACTCATTTTATGGATTGGTTGCGTTCCCAGGGAGCAGTCAATACAATTCGCGAATATCGGGAACAGGCAGAAAAAATCAGGGCTGAAATGACTGCAAAGGCATTGATATCCATACGGCAAGGTGCTGATGCAGAGCAGGTCATCAACCAGTTGACTCACCAATTGACAAATCGTCTGATCCATATACCGACTAAATCACTCCAACAGGCTGCCAGCGATGGTGATTTTGAGCGCCTGAATCTCTTGCGGGACAGCCTTGGGCTGGATCACAACTAACCCTATTTTAAATAAGGTCTGATATTACGAATGAAGCCTTCTATTGTCTCTAAACTGGAAGCATTGCAAGAACGCCATGAAGAAGTTTTAGCTCATCTCGGTGACGCCGATGTGATCGCTGATCAAGAGCGTTTTCGCGCATTATCAAAGGAATATGCACAACTTACTGATGTCACAAGCTGTTTTAAAACCTGGAAAACGATTCAGGATGATATACAGACTGCTGAGATGATGCTTGATGATCCCGAAATGCGGGAAATGGCGCAGGAAGAACTCAAGGACGCAAAAGTTCGTAATGAAGAGCTGGAGCAGCAGCTACAGTTATTGCTGTTACCCAAAGATCCGGATGATGAACGAAACTGTTTTCTTGAAGTCCGTGCAGGAACGGGGGGTGATGAAGCTGCAATCTTTGCAGGAGATCTGTTCCGTATGTATAGTCGCTATGCTGAAGCCCGTCGTTGGAAAGTAGAAATTATGAGCGCCAACGAAGGTGAGCATGGTGGTTACAAAGAGATCATAGCGAAAGTTTCAGGAGACCAGGTCTATGGTCATTTGAAATTTGAATCCGGTGGTCACCGTGTTCAGCGAGTACCGGAAACGGAGTCTCAGGGCCGTATTCATACTTCTGCCTGTACTGTAGCGGTTCTGCCGGAAATTCCGGAAGCCGAATTGCCGGAAATCAGCCCCAGTGATTTAAAAATTGATACTTACCGCTCTTCCGGCGCTGGAGGGCAGCACGTAAATACTACTGATTCAGCTATTCGAATTACCCATATCCCGACTGGGATTGTGGTGGAATGTCAGGATGAGCGCTCGCAGCACAAAAACAAGGCTAAGGCTTTGTCTGTACTGGCTGCTCGCATTCGTGCCGCTGAGGCGCAGAAACGTCAAGAAGCAGAGGCTTCAGAACGTCGTAATCTTCTTGGTTCAGGTGACCGTTCAGATCGCAACCGCACCTATAATTTCCCGCAGGGACGAGTTACTGATCATCGCATCAACTTGACGTTATACCGTCTTGATGAAGTCATGGAAGGTAAACTGGATATGTTGATCCAGCCAATCATTACCGAATATCAGGCTGATCAATTATCTGCCCTATCAGAACAGGAATAACAGCCAGAGCTGGATTAATGAATTATCAACATTGGCTACAATACGCAACGGCTCAGTTGTCTGATAACTTGCCTGGTTCTGACAGCCCTAAACGTGATGCGGAAATCCTGTTGGGATACGTGACAGGACGTTCCCGCACTTATCTGATTGCTTTCAGTGAAACTTCCATTTCAGAGGAAGAGTCTCATAGGCTTGATAATTTATTGGCTCGCCGTATGCGAGGTGAGCCGATTGCTTATATTGTGGGTGAAAAAGAGTTCTGGTCATTGCCGCTTACCGTATCACCGGCAACGTTGATCCCGCGTCCTGATACCGAGTGCCTGGTTGAAAAAGCGCTGGAGTTACTGCCGGAAACAGCCGCGAAAATTCTGGATCTTGGCACAGGAACAGGCGCAATTGCTCTGGCACTGGCAAGTGAGAGACGTGATTGCCATGTGACAGGGGTTGATATCAACCCTGAGGCAGTCGCATTGGCGAAATATAATGTGGAAAAAATTAATACAGGGGAAATTGTCTCACAACTCGTAATTCACAATGTGAATTTTTTACAAAGTGAGTGGTTTTCTGCAGTGGGTGACAGACAATTTGATATGATTGTCAGTAATCCTCCGTATATAGACGAGAATGACCCTCATCTGCAAGAGGGTGATGTCAGGTTTGAACCAGCTACTGCATTGATTGCGGCCCATAATGGTCTGGCAGATTTAAAGGCAATTGTGGAACAAGCCCGCCATTTTTTATTACCGAATGGATGGCTGTTATTGGAACATGGTTGGAGACAGGGAGCTGTTGTGAGGAGCCTGTTTTTAGAGAAGGGTTATCATCAGATAGCGACTTTTCAAGATTATGGTGGTAATGAACGTATCACGGTAGGTCGATGGAATAAAAATGAACCCCATAGCTAATTATGAATTCAATAATGCTCCTCTGATTGATGGTATTATTTTGGTTACAAAGGCTATTCGTCCTGATTTTCCACAAACCTCAGTGGCAGAACAGTTAACTGTGTTGGTTGAAGAAGCACGGCAGGTACTTTCCTTAGTCAATGATACCAAGACAAAATTGCAATCATTGCTGACACTTTTTTATCGGGAATGGAAGTTTGGTGAGGCAAATGGGGTGTACTGTCTATCGGATACTTTATGGTTGGATAGTGTACTTCATTCACGTCAAGGTGCTCCGGTTGCGTTAGGTACGCTGTTTGCACATATAGCTCAGGCATTGGCAATGCCTGTACAGCCAGTGATATTTCCAACACAGTTGATATTACGCATCGATTTGCCTGATCAACCTACGTGGTTCATTAATCCCATGAATGGGGAGACTCTCAATGAGCATACCCTTGATGTCTGGTTGAAAGGTAACATTGGCCCAACTGTTCGGTTGGAAAAGAAAGACTTGCAGGAAGCGGATAACAGCAGCATCGTGCGCAAGATGACAGACACGATCAAAGTTTCTTTAATGGAAGAGAAAAAGATGGAACTGGCACTCAAAGCCAGTGAAGTCGTATTGATGTTCGACCCTGATGATCCGTATGAAATCCGTGATCGTGGGCTTATTTATGCTCAGCTCGATTGTAATCATATCGCTGTTTCCGATTTGAGTTATTTTGTAGAGCATTGCCCTGAAGATCCAATCTCAGAGATGATAAAAATGCAGATTAACTCTATAGAGCAACCGCCAATAGTACTGCATTAACCGTATTTAAATAAATAGCATTATCGTGCGATGACGAAATGTCTGCGCCTGATTTTATGTTTTATTAATACAGCAAATTTATTTGCGCTTAACAACAGAAGGTATAAGCATGCAACAGAAAGTGGTTAATATTGGTGATATTAAGGTCGCAAATGATCTGCCATTTGTATTGTTTGGTGGCATGAACGTTCTTGAGTCACGGGATTTGGCCATGCAGATTTGTGAGCACTATGTCACAGTAACACAAAAACTGGGCATTCCTTATGTTTTCAAAGCATCTTTTGATAAGGCTAACCGTTCTTCTATCCACTCTTATCGTGGCCCTGGTCTGGAAGAGGGAATGAAAATCTTTCAGGAACTGAAACAGACTTTCGGCGTAAAAATCATCACTGATGTGCATGAACCTGCACAAGCTCAACCTGTGGCTGAAGTGGTTGATGTTATCCAGCTTCCGGCTTTCCTCGCCCGTCAAACTGATCTGGTTGAAGCGATGGCGAAAACGGGAGCTGTGATTAATATTAAAAAACCACAATTTGTGAGTCCGGGGCAAATGGGTAATATCGTAGAAAAATTCAAAGAAGGTGGCAATGAACAGGTGATCCTGTGTGACCGTGGTAGTAACTTCGGTTATGACAATCTGGTTGTTGATATGTTGGGTTTTGGTGTGATGAAACAAGCAACCAAGGGTTCACCTGTGATTTTTGATGTAACACATTCATTGCAGTGTCGAGATCCTTTTGGTGCAGCTTCCGGTGGTCGCCGCGGGCAGGTTGCTGAATTGGCTCGTGCGGGAATGGCAGTGGGCATTGCTGGTTTATTCCTTGAAGCGCATCCAGACCCAGAAAATGCAAAATGTGATGGCCCATCTGCATTACCACTGGCAAAACTGGAACCATTCTTGTTGCAGATGAAAGCGATTGATGATGTAGTCAAAGGTTTCCCGGCATTGGATACCAGTAAATAATAATTTGATCGATTGAAATATTAAGTAATATGCGGTTACAGATAATTATTATTGTAACCGCTTTTGTATATCCGGTGACTTTTTATTTTAATGGAGCGATGAATGATTCATCACACCACTAAAATATGGATGAGAAATTTTGTTCTTGGTTATGATATCAATATGCTAGTTTTTATCTTAGATAGATTGGCACTAGTTAATGTTTGATGATTAAAAAAATGTAAAAAATATTAATTAATTACTCTTGTATTGTACTTGTTAAATAAAAATAAAATTTAACGTCTCTTCCTTGATGAAGGTGAATGCTTGGTTTTTGAAAATGAGACATAATTTCTCTTGATACGTCAGATTGTGCAAAATATCGCAGTTGTAATGCAGTTGTAACACTTTGAAATACTATGCCAGTTAATATTGGAATTCTTGGAATCTTAAATAGCTCCCACGAATTAGATTTTATATATTTTGATGCGAATTCCTTCTTTTTATTGAAGTAAGTGTATATAGATACATAAAAATCGAATTCAGTGTAGTTAGCTATGTATTTATCATGATAATAAGAAATAGCACTATCCATTTCATAACCTCCTGTTAGTTATGTTCAATGATATTATATTGTGATTAAATCATTGGAATTATAGAAACCTGAAAATATTCAGGTGGAATAACTTCATTTATTTCATTATAATTAAGAACGAATTTTTCATATTTTAAAAAATTGGTTATTTCCGGATCTTTCTCCATAGCTTTTAAACTCATACCAAAGTCAATTCGGTCATTCTGTATAATAAATTCAAGTCGCGATATATAGTCTCCATTAACAGCTAAAGTTTTTGTTTCTCGAGGGTTGATTGTGCTCTTGTAGACTGAAGGGTTAATTTTATCCTCTTCATACTCTGCCCCAAGAATTACTAAAATAGGTACTTTTGTATTGTTATAAAATGTTTTTTCTATTATCATGATGCTCCCCTTAATAATGAAAAATCGAAACTTTACATCCGATTTTCCGCAGCCGTATCTGTAATATTTTGATCTCTAAGTGTTCGTATGTATATTGCATACACATTAATTCTTAATGAAAAGAATTAATTATGAATGAAACGCGGAAGGAAAGTATCTTATTAAAGATAGGTCATAAACGGTAATTGTCAAGATTGTTGTTACTCTAGATAACTTAAGCCGCTAAAGTAACGAATACCAGTAAATCTATCATGGATGACCCCGTAAAAAATGATTCCACGGGATCAGTTTGGTGCCTATTTGGATAAGCCAAGAAAATCTTAACAATGGCTGGCTTTTTCTGCTGAAATACAAATTTCAGGGGAATAATCAAACTTCATCTCTTTTAACGCCTTGGGTAAGGTAGCATAAAAACTAAGTTGTCCCTCAATGGGTACGATTTTTGCTCTTGCCAGTGTTTTCAATGGTTGGAAAGGAATATCACAAACGACAACATGCTTCTGTCCTTTCGCCATTTCGCGCACAAAACCCTGAAAAGCATGTAGCCCGCCGGCATCCAGAACAGGAACTGCATCCCACTGCATAATAATGATCTGATATTCCTCACTTTTTTCTTTCAATTCAGTAAAAATACGCTCAGCAGCAGCGAAGAAAAGAGGGCCGTTAATTCGGACAGCTAATAGCCCTTGTTCAGTATCCGTCATTGCTGAGGTACTAATCCGGGTCATGTTGGCAATTTTGCGCATAAACAAAAGTGATGCCAGAACAATACCGATAGTAATAGCTATCACCATATCAAATAACACAGTTAATGATAGGCACAGTAGCATCACAATGATGTCATCTCTGGGGGCATGACGAACTAAATCCACAACCTTATGAGCTTCGCTCATATTCCAGGCTACTATCAGTAAAATCGCAGACATTGCCGCTAAAGGTAAGTATGAGAGCATTGGGGCCAAAAATAACAGCGCTAATAATACCAGCAAGGAGTGAATGACTGTGGCAATAGGGGAGGTTGCTCCTGCACGCACATTGGCGGCTGAGCGGGCAATAGCCGCAGTTGCAGTAATGCCTCCAAAAAAAGGTGCAACAATATTACCTAATCCTTGTCCAAGTAGCTCGCTGTTGGAGTGATGTTTTTTCCCTGTCATGCCATCAAGAATGACTGCACATAATAATGATTCAATAGCACCTAGCATGGCCATTGAAAAGGCGGCGGGTAGTAATGCAGAGACGGTATTCCAGCTAATATCGGAAGAACTTGAACCAGGTAAATTCCATGGCAACACAAATTGAGGAAGGATTGGCGGAATGCCCTGACCTTGTACTCCATCCTCTAATGTGTAACTAAACGCGGAACCAATAGTAGCGACATTATGCCCCAATAGGTGCATCACTCCCATTATAGCTGTGCCGGCAACCAAAGCAGGCAGGTGGCCTGGTAACTTAAGTCCCAATTTAGGCCAGAAAATCAGTATCAGAAGAGTGGTCAGGCCAATAAGCGTATCACTCAACTGAAATGAGGGGAGAGACTGAGAGAGAGCAATAATTTTATCAATATAATTTTCGGGGACATGTGTGAGTTGCAGGCCAAAGAAATTTTGTATCTGCATTGTGGCGATGGTGATAGCAATACCAGAAGTAAACCCAAGTGTAACGGACAGTGGGATGTATTCAATAAGCCGACCCAAACGTGCTAACCCCATCACAATCAGGATAATACCAGACATAAGTGTTGCTATCAGCAAGCCACTCAAACCAAATTGCTGTGATACCGGATAAAGAATGACCACAAAAGCAGCCGTTGGCCCGGAAACGCTATAACGTGAACCGCCTGTAATGGCAATAATCATACCTGCGATGGCGGCTGTATACAGCCCATATTGAGGCGCAACTCCACTCCCTATTGCCAAAGCCATTGCCAGAGGAATGGCAATAACACCAACAGTGATCCCGGCAATAGCATCTTTGATAAAACGGGAAAAGGAGTAAGATTCCTTCCAACAGGAGTCAATAAACGCACTAAATAGCCGTATCCCATTAATTTTACGAGTATTCATTTTAATATAAGACCTAAAAATAAGCTTCCCACATAACGGACTAAAATAAGTAAATAGTACAAGGATACTGCTTTTATTGTCCAATAAAGGTGTTATATGTCAAAAAGTTACCTTATAGGTTAGCGTTTAATCAATAAAAATCAAATGCATGGTGTTTTTTGATAATTTCACAGTGAAAATAATGTGTTCAGCATTTTTATATCTATTCATTTATTGAGCTCGATTTCATTTAGTGCTCTGACAACCCGGTTATAGCACGTTATCAAAAGTAAAATGGCTACAATAGGAAACAAATAACTACTCCAATTTAAAGCTGAAGGAAAAATTGCAATAACCAATCCATAAACCCCAAAGACAAAAGCTCGGTCACTTTTCCCCATCGGGCCGTCATAACGCCGTGATGCGCCGATTGTTTGTGCCAATATGCCAATAAATTCAGTCAGAATGGTAAGAAACAGAATAAGCAGTAAACTGATATTGCTGACATAAGGTAAAAAACAAAAAGGGAGATAAAGAGCCACATCAGAAATCACATCTCCCAATTCATTATAAATAGCTCCCAAATGAGATTTTTGGTTGTGTTCCCGCGCCAACATGCCATCAATGGCATTCAGTGCCATACGAATAAAAAGAAAAATAGGCAGGAGCCAATAGAGATGAGAAGAGGGGAATAAACTTAATAATAAACCGACAAAAATTGACAAAAACAGTGCAGCTAATGTGACCTGATTGGCTGTGCATCCTCGCTGATAAAGTTGAATGACGATAGGGCGCAACAGGTTCTGAAAACGGGGTTTTAAATCATATATAGTCATTATTCCCTAAATCCTTTAGAGGTAAAACCGTTAGTCTTATTAATATAAGGTGTAATGTCAAATATTTATGTGCGGGAAAATATAATGATAAAAATAAGTCATCTTATACCTGCTAAGCCCGCCATTGATAATAAACAAGATAGTTTTAGCCTGAATCGACTGAAAAGGTCTTTATTTATAATTCATATATAAATTTTGTTGAATATAACTATAAATTACAAGATATAATTCATAAAGTTACAAAGTGGGAAATAAAGAATATAGACCAATATAATATGAAACAGATAAAGCGATAAATATTACAAGTAGACTTGCCTCTATTCGATAGGAGAGCGTAATGACTGTAACTGAAAGTCTTATTAACACCTACACGGAGTCGGATGCGCTTGATTTAGCCAGGCTGGTCAAGCAGGGAGAAGTAACACCTGTGGAGCTTGTGGAAGCGGCTGTGACATGCATTGAACGATTTAATCCTGAGCTTAATGCTGTAGTCCACAAGCTGTATGATCTTGGTAAAGAAGCTGCAACTTCTGTCGATCATAATGCCCTCTTTGCCGGTGTACCATTTTTACTTAAGGAACTGTTTACTCAATGGAAGGGTACATCACTGACCAACAGTTCTCGCTACATGAAAGATATCATTGCCCCTGTTGACTCAGAAATGGCACGGCGTATTAAACGTGCGGGTTTGATATTGGTAGGGAAATCGAATTCGCCAGAGAATGGTTGGTCAATCAGTACTGAACCAAAACTTTATGGTGTCACAAAAAACCCCTGGAAAGAAGGTATTACCGCCGGAGGATCGAGTGGTGGTACGGCAGCGGCCGTTGCTGCCCGCCTTGTTCCTCTCGGAGAAGCCAGTGACGGAGCAGGCTCTATCCGGATCCCTGCTTCCTGTTGCGGCATTGTGGGGCTGAAACCATCCCGCGGACGTGTGCCCTTGGCACCTTTTGGCGATTATTGGTACGGCGGTGTTTATTTCCTCTGTTGTTCACGCACTGTAAGAGATACAGCCGCTTATCTGGATGTGTTGGCAGGTGGACTTCCGGGCGATCCTTATACACCACCAATACCAGATTTACCGTGGCTAGAGCTGATGGTACGCGAGCCGAAAAAGTTGCGTATCGGGTTTACTGTCACATCACCCAATAACACTCAAATTGATGCACAGGTTAAAAAGGCAGTATTGGCCACCGTTCATGAGTTGGAAAGACTCGGACACATTGTGGAAGAACACAATATGGAGTTTGACACCGAGGTCGCCTGGAGAACTTACACCAACATGACTTGTGTGCAGACAGCGGCAATTTTTGATGATTTATCTAATATTGTCGGACGCCCGGTAACACCCAATGATGTTGAACCTGTGACCTGGGCGATTTTAGAACGTGGGCGTTCGATAAGTGGTATGGCCCATTCCAACGATATAGAAAAGATCCGCTTACTTGGGCGGGAACTCACATCTGACTTGGTATCTTACGATATTTTTATTACACCGACATTGGCACAATTACCGCGTCCTATGGGGTATTATGATATGTCAGAACCTGATATCGATCGTTACAATGCCAAATTGACAGATTCGATGTTCGCGTATCCTTTCAATATTACTGGTCAACCCGCTATTTCATTGCCACTTGGTTGGAGTGATGATGGTATTCCGATCGGTATACAACTCGTCGGCCGCTATGGTGATGAAGCCACAGTGCTTCAGGTTTCTGCGCAACTGGAGCAAGCAATGCCTTGGAAAGGGCGTCGTCCATCAGTGATAGTATGATCAGGCCAGATAGATACACGAGGTATATTTAAACATAAATAGCCCTGTTTATTTAAGCAGGGTTATTATGTTTCCAGAGTTTCAGTTGAGTCAATTTCAGTAATTGGCTTATGATTTATTGGATTATTTTTAACAAATTAAATAGGAATGGAGAATTGTCCAGAGCACAGCGTTTGTTATCTCTAATGGAAATGTTACGCAGTTATCATTTTCCTGTGCAAGGAAAAGTATTGGCACAAAAAATGAACATTAGTTTAAGAACACTTTATCGGGATATTGCGACTTTACAGGATCAGGGCGCGATTATCGAAGGTGAGCCGGGAATAGGGTATGTTTTAAGACCGGGTTTTGTTTTGCCACCACTCATGTTTACTCAAAATGAAATAGAAGCACTGGCATTAGGTGCCAATTGGGTGGCCAAGCGTGCAGATCCACAATTAAGAGAATCGGCAAACAGCGTTGTCAGTAAAATTGCAGCTGTTATCCCAACAGAATTGAAGCAACTTTTGGAGAGCAATTCCTTATTAATTGGGCCGGTGGCAACAGCGATTCAACCCGTAATCGATATTCAGTCTGTAAGACAGGCGATACGCACCAGACATAAAATTACCTTCGTTTATTTAGATCTAAAAGGTAATGAGTCTGAAAGAACGATTTGGCCATTCGCGTTGGGGTATTTTGAAAATATCAGTATCGTGATTGGTTGGTGTGAATTACGAGAGGCGTTTCGTCATTTCAGGTCAGACAGGATAATGAGCCTGAAAGTGGAAAGGCAGTGTTACCCCCGTTCAAGGCAATCTTTACTGAAGGAGTGGCGTGAATTTGAAAAAATAACTGGCTAATCAGAAAGACTACTGACAAAAACTGTCACTTGGTGTTGATATCTTACAACTGTTTTAAGTAATACATACAGTTGTCGGAGATATTTTATATAGTTGAAACAGTATTAAGATTGAAAGCAGTTGTTGAATAAATAAGAAATATGCACCAGGGAAAAATTAAAAAAAGATGTCGGTGTTTCATCTGAATATTGATAAAAAATGTATTTAATGAAATGAATGTCGGGGGTAATATGGTGGCTATATCTGTTAAACCTAATCTTCAGCTTGTTTATGTTAGTGATATTGAGCGTTCAACCGCGTTTTATAAAATGATCTTTAATATTGAACCAATATTTGTAAGCTCACGCTATGTGGCATTCCCTGCTGATGGAGAAGCGCTGTTTGCTATTTGGTCAGGAGAAACAAAACCAGATCTTACAATTCCACGATTTTCTGAAATCGGTATTATGTTACCAAACAGTGAAGATATCGATAAATTGTTTGAAAAATGGAAACAGGAACCTGCAATTAAAGTCTTACAAGAACCTCATACCGAAGTGTTTGGCCGAACGTTTCTTGTTGAAGATCCTGATGGTCATATTATCCGGGTATGTCCTTTGGATTAGGGAGTATAGATAGTTTAAGTATAACGGTTAAAAATACGCAAAAATAGAGGATCCATTTAGGAATAATTATAATAAGAGCCTATTATAGTATTAGGCTCTTAATTTTTTATATCAATAAATTTCAAGATACAGTCAGCAAAGTTATAACTTGGAAATTGAAGAGAATAGAGAAAGGTAAAAGACATGTCGATATTGATGGTTATAAAAAATACCCCTGCATGGGTTTGGGCTTTATTGGTCTTTTTGGTTTTCCGCGGAATTAAGGCGTTAGACGATAGAGAAATGCATCCCAGTCGTTTGTTTTTATTGCCTATATTGTTTTTTATCTGGGCAGTTTACAGCGTATTGCATGAAACGGTTTTTCAGGTTTTTGCATTGCTGGCGCTTATTGTGGGTATACTGGCAGGTATTGCGATAGGCTGGAAATTATGGCGCTCTCAGCCACGATTAAGACAAAAACCTGAAAGTGATTTGATTATTCGTCAAGGTACACCTTTAACTTTGATTTTTATCCTTATCATTTTCTGCATCAAATTCATTCTTTCCGCTACGATAGCTATCCATCCTCCTTTAATACATTCTTTGAGCTTTAATTTGCTGTTTGGCTTTGCCAGTGGTTTGTCAGATGGTATTTTTTGGGGAGGAACGCTGAATCTATTTATTCCTTATTATAAAGATAAGCAAAAAAGTGTTTGAAAAGGATGTACCCATCTCTTAACTAATGAAGTCGGCTTGTGAAGAGCGAAAATGATATGACAATAGCTTTATTGCCTGAAAATAGGGCTGTAATCGAAAACAGGCATCTTGGTGAACCAGAAGTTTTGACTCTGGTGAATAAACCCATTCCACAATTGGGAAACAGGGATATTTTGATCAAAGTGGTCGCGGCGGGCACTGTGGGTCCTGAAGAGAAACGTCAGGCCAGTCTCTCATTAGGCGCGGATGTTGCTATCAATTACGAACTGAAGATTTTGTTGCACAGACGCATTCTGTGACCAATGGGCGAGGGGCGGATGTGATTGTCGATCTGATCGCCGGAGAATATGTGGCGAACATATCGGCAAGATTATGTTGACTATATAAGAAAGTTATGTGTGCAGGTTCTGAGCAATACCCTGGATTAGCAGGGTATTAATTTTTCCGCAATAAACAGGCTATTAATTCCACAATTGCTTATAAATAGCTACCATTTCCGCAATGGTTGGAATACGCGGATTATTACCTGGTGAACCAGAGGCTTCAGCTTGTTTTGCCATTATTTCCATAACCTCAAAGAAACGCGTTTTATCAATACCAAATTGCTTTGGTGTTGGCACAGAAAACTCTTTATTTAAATCGGCTAAGGTTGCCAGAAGTTTTTCACCAGCTACATCGTCATTGTCTGCTGGTTTTGCAAAAGTTAGTGCGCGTGCGCATTCGGCATAACGCTCTTTGGCTGCGTCTAAGGAAAAACGGGTAACGGCAGGAAGTAACATGGCATTGGATAAGCCATGTGGAACATGGAAGAAAGCTCCGATAGGGCGGCTCATACCGTGTACAAGTGCAACAGAGGAGTTAGAAAATGCAATGCCTGCCAGAGTGGAACCCAGTATCATTGCTTCACGGGCAGCTTTATTATTGCCGTCATGATATACCTTGCGCAGGTTGGGGCCGATGAGTTTCATAGCAGCAATAGCCTGGCTATCTGAATAGGGATTAGCTTTCCGGCTAACATAGGCTTCAATGGCATGAGTCATTGCATCAATGCCGGTATCTGCCGTCGTTCTTGCTGGAACGCTGATAGTCAACTCATAGTCGATAATAGCGGCGACAGGCATGAATCCCGTACCTATGCAAAGCAATTTTTCATCAGTTTTTTCATCAGTAATAATTGTGAAGCGAGTACATTCTGAACCTGTTCCTGCCGTTGTCGGAATGGCAATCACAGGTAACCCTTGTTCATTGAATTGGCGGGGAAAACGATATTCGTTGATTGTTCCGCCAAATTTTCCAATCACGGCGATAGCCTTTGCACTGTCAATCGGGCTGCCTCCGCCCAGTGCAATAACAACGTCAAACAAACCACTTTTTACCTTTTCAATCCCGGCCTGAATAGAAGCAGCAGTAGGTTCAGGTATTGTGTCAGCATAGACATCACTTTCAATACCCGTTTTTTGTAGGATAGATTGTAGTTTATCGAGATAACCTAACTGAATCATCATCTTGTCTGTCACAATCAGCGGTTTTTTGCTGCGGATACTTTGCAGAATTTTCGGAAGATTGATGAGAGTCCCACCACCTATTTCCATAATACGAGGTAACACGACAGTGGACATATATAGCTCCTTAACGTTAGGAAATAAAGGTAATGATAAAAGAGGTTGGCCGAATGTCGAAGGTAATAGATGATGAAAAAATAGAATGGTCACTCATATTTTTAATAAATTGTTTATTAGGAAATTATTCGTGAGAAGTGATCTATTGTCGCGATGAACAATCAAAGACAACAGATTGGTTTGAAAGAAAACAGATAAGTTGGTTTGGTGAGGATAATGGGGCTTTCTTAAAGAAGTGGCGGTGAGGGAGGGATTCGAACCCTCGATACACTTTCGCGTATACACACTTTCCAGGCGTGCTCCTTCAGCCACTCGGACACCTCACCGTGTTTTTAATTTTTCAAAATATGGCGGTGAGGGAGGGATTCGAACCCTCGATACGTTTTCACGTATACACACTTTCCAGGCGTGCTCCTTCAACCACTCGGACACCTCACCATATTTTGTTGTTACAGGGATGCTTTCTGTATTCGTCGCTGCAACGGGGCGCTACTATAGGGAAAAGCAGTGCAGGCGTCAACAAACTTGTCACGATTTTTTCAGGCTTTTTGACTGATTAGACAAATAAAAAACAATTTGATTGCCTGGTAAACACTTTTTCGTATCCCACTCGTTTATAGCTACTTGCAATTTTGCAGTAACCGACTTTTTAGTATTATAAATCAGTCACTTATATTTTTTGGCGATCTGCTCTCTTTGCTTATCAATGTATGCGGCAAGATCATTCACATGAATGATTCGTAGTGATTTCTGACTCCCGTCCTACAATGAAGTGGCAAAACGGTTACAGGCCCCAAGGAGGTTATTGAAAGCGTGCTGGTGGTTTCAGAGATGAGGCTGGAACTTAATTTTCAAACCTTGCTTAGTGCGCTGAGGGATCGCCAGAAATCAGCACTGATAAAAGGTGCTGAATATTTTAGCACCTTTGTATTGTAATAGTGTGGATTGATAAACTAAATATGTTATTCCTCATCAACAAGCGGGAACAGGGCCCCAAAGTGGCACTGCACTCACTATAGGAAGTACTGGAGAGTATAAATCAACCCCGCATTTGCTACGTGCATCCATAGCTATAATTATGGCAAGTTCAGCTGCAAGATATGCAATAAGTGCTGTAGAATAGGGTGCGGCTAATTTCACCCAAGCGGGAAACTGATTTACTAAAAATACATTAAGACTGTTTGCAGTAGCTGGTGCCGATACAATGCCTGAGAAAGATTTAATCGTGTTATGAGGTAAATGTACCACATGAAGAGGGATACCTATGCTCTCCTCTCTGTATGTCACTCCAGTGAAATCTGGAGCTGTTTCTTTTTTCATAATTTGAAATTCCTTTGTCTATTATATCAGCGATTTTTTATTGATAACTCATAATGGTTGTTATCCAAAAATAACATTCATCATCAATCTGTTCTTTTGCGGCTTCTATAGTACTAATTCCATCGCGACAAATACGACTCAAATAATATCCGTTGTCAGCCCGCAACGTTATTTTGTTTTCAGAGACATAACCCACGGTAAATATTGAAGCTTCATCTATTTTTACTTTAGCTGCTTCAATGGGGTTTAATTCTCCACGATTCATTCTGCTAAGATACATTTCATTATCGGCTATAAGTACAACTTGGTTAGAACCTGATGACTTGATAGTGAATCTTGAAGGAAGATCTATAGCATCTTTTGTCGCTTCTATTGGGTTTGTATTACCGCGAGTTATTCTACTTAAATATTTTCCAGTTGTACTTTGCAGTGCGATTTGAATTATTTGTTCTGACATGATTTGTCCTCATTATTAGTGATTATTATAATTGAATTTTAATAAATTCTTTATTTTATAGGTGATTGTATATCTAAATGAAATTTATTGTGAATTATAAAAAACATCAATCCATACACCAATAAATGTGTATAAATTAAACTATCGTTAAATTTATAATTATTTTATGAAATAAAGTGAGTAAGGAATGGTGATTAAATGAGAAAACTATATTTCAAATATTTTTGATGTCATGAGGTATTTATATGAACGCATCCCGTTTG
>NZ_JBFPEZ010000083.1:0-21966 GCF_040838225.1 Xenorhabdus sp. SGI246 | reverse complement strand
TAAACTGGCTAAAGCCCCAATTAAAATGGCCGAAACGGCTTGATGTCCGTTCCGACCCTGGCACTGCTATGCGACAAAGTCTCCCGCTAGGTTTACATGCTTCCTGCCTAGCTGGTGACAGTGTAACTTGGTAATCACACTAATACAGATAAAATTACGTACAGATAAAAGTACATTTAGCTGCTCATTCTATCCCTCACTAAATCTATCCTTCATTAAATAAAGTGCCACACAGTTTTTTATGTTCTAAAGACCTTCCATAGGAAAATTTAATGAGTTTTCGAGACTTTTTTTGAGTTTCTCCGTTGGCACAAATCGTAAGGACAGATCTCTTTTTAAACGGTGAAAAATACGATCCTCTTGCTCGGTTTCACTCAGCATTCTTGATGTATTAACTAACATTTCAGCCCTTGGAATACGAATTTTTTCGTATTGACGCAGAGCAGAAATTGGGTCTGACTGCTGCCTGAGTACATGCCCTAAAACAGCAGCATCTTCGATAGCCATACCCGCACCTTGACCAAGGCTTGTCAACATAGGATGAGCCGCATCTCCTAAAAGCGTAATTCGGCCTTTTCCCCAGAGGGGTGAAAAAGGCCTATCTTGTGCAGGGACAGAAATGATATTTTCGGATGGAGTCTGTGAGATAATATCAGAAACAATAGACGGCCATCCTTCATAATATGTCAGGATGTCTTGATTATTTCCTTGCCATTTGCGGGCCTGCTCAGTATGCATATTTGCAGTTCCCCACCAGTATACTTCACCTCCATCTATATCAATCAAACCTATTCGTTTTCCTGCTCCCCAATAATGACCAACGTAACCAGGTGTTATCTGCGGATGTTGATAACGAGTAATAGCCAACCAACAGATATAATCGGCTGAACGAACTGGCTTATTCCCTTGGATATAGTCGCGAACAAAAGAGTAGATCCCATCAGCACCAATGAGCAAATCTCCATGTGCTTCTCTGCCATCAGCAAAACGGACAGAAATACCATCATCCCTCTCGGAAATTTCAGTGGCCTTAGCACCGACATGGATAATATGCTTATCAAGTTGCTGTAGCAGAGCTTCCTGCAATGCTTTACGTGATATACAAACACTATCGAATCCATTAGAAGACGAAATTTCAGGTATTGGTAATTTGCGTATCAGACGATCTCGGACATTCCTGATTTCAAAACACTTAACAGGAGCACCAAAGTGCTCCAATTTCAGATTAATACCAATAGAGGATAAAGCAGCAACAGCATTAGACATCACAGACAAACCTGAACCTGCTGTACGTAAAGTTGGAGCCTGTTCATAAACTTCAACAACACAGCCAATTCGCTGTAACACTATGGCAGCCGTTAACCCACCAATTCCTGCTCCAATGACAATCACTTTCAATTGACGATTCATACTTTTTCCGAAACCAATGAGGCTTGTTTTGTAGAGGAGAATGCCCTCAGTTCTCGAAGGATTGTTTTTGCAACTTCCTCCACATAAGGCTCTTCCATAATTTCCAAATGATCACCTGACACATCAATAACATTGATACGGCCCGTTGTCTTACTCTCCCAGCCATTCTTAGGATCGCGATACTCACTTCTTATCGTATCATGCATAGAACGTAATACTTCAGGTAATGGACTCGTTGCATGTAATAACGTCATATTGATATCTGTCTTACAAGCAGCATAATCTGTAGCCGCTTTCCAATTAGTCTGATACACATCAAATAATCTTTGTACGACGGCCCGAGAACTGCCTTGTGGAATGACTCCTGTGGCAATTGCATGTTCTGTGATGTATTCGAATCGTTCCTGTAAAGAAGTGATATGCTCCGGTACAATCTGCTCAGGGAGAGTCGCGCCTTCATTAATCCATAATAATTCCCAGAAAAACCATCGTAACAGTGCTTCCTCATTCACTTTTTTCTGAGGCTCCATGTTAAGAGCAACCGTATCTAAGACGAAAAGATTTGCGACCTCTTCTCCGTGCTCTTTCAATTGACGCGCCATCTCGAATGCGACAAATCCGCCATAAGACCAACCGCCGATTGAATATGGGCCATGTGGCTGGATTTGACGTATGGCCTCCAGATAATTTGCTGATTGTTCTTGTATGCTGGTCAATGGCTTAGATCCTGCGTCCACGCCGTAAGCCTGCAACGCATAGAAAGGTTGATCCTCAGGGAAATATTTCACTAACCGTAAGTAAGACAATACATTGCCCCCCATTGGGTGGACAAAAAATAATGGTCGTTTATGACCCGCAGTACGCATGGGAACAAGAGGACTGAATTTTGGATAACCTCCTTTTTCTCTGACATGCGCAGCTAACTGTGCGACAGTGGGGTTACTAATAAAAAGGGACAAAGGAATGCTGACACCGAAATGTTTATCTACCAAAACGACCATTCTCATGGCTGTCAATGATGTACCACCATTATCAAACAGATTTTGATGGATAGATAAACTGGGTATTTTCAATAAATCCGCAGCCAGATCACACAATACTTGCTCATAGTTGTCTTGAGGAGCAATATCTTCTACATCATTATGCCCATGTATGATCCGCATATTACGTAATGCCGCATCATCACGTTTCCCACCAGGAGTCCTGGGCAGTGATTCTAGCCACTCTATTTGGGAAGGGAGCATGTGCTTAGGAAGCATGTCAGATAAATGTTGTTGTACACGCACTGTAAATGCTTCGTTTTTTTCTCCAACCAGGAATGCGACCAGAAAACCATCATGTTCACCGTGCTGTTGAACGACAACAGCAACGTCTTTCAGTACTTCATTAGCATCAGGTGTACTCAATACCGCTAATTCTATTTCCGCCAGCTCAACACGATAGCCACGAACTTTAACCTGAGTATCCTTGCGGCCTAAATAAAGAATATTGCCATCCTTAAGCTTCACACCCAGATCACCAGTACGATACAGTGGTTCATCACCGTCTTTGAGCATAATAAAGCGTTCTGCCGTTAGTTCTGGCTGACAGTAATAACCTAGCGCGACCGGTAAACCACGAGCGTAAATTTCACCTTGCTCACCAGAAGCGACTTCCTCTAATTGACTGTTAAGGAGTACAACATCTGAATTGGTAATACTTTTACCAATAGGGGGAAGTGCGGGGAAGGATTTTGGAACTCCCTCCATCGTAAATGCTGTGATGACATGCGTTTCCGTTGGACCATATTGGTTCTCAAGAATACCGTTATTTATTTGACCAACAAACAGACGGATATCTTCTGTGACCCGAAGTTGTTCACCGGATGAAATAACCACTTTCAGGTTTTTTGGGTAAGTGTCCAATGCAACTGCTGTTTCAGCCAATTGTTGCAGTGCAACGTAAGGCAGGTAAATTCTTTCTGTCCGGTAGTTATTGATAATATGCAGTAACTGCAAAGGATCACGCCGTTCATCCTCACTAATAAGGTGTAACTCACCGCCAGAAGTCAGTGCAGAGAAGATTTCCTGAAATGAAACATCAAAACTCAACGGTGCATACTGTAAGGTAGAATGAATATTCTTACCCGTAGGTGTTTCATTCTGCCAGACAATCAAATTCGACAGGCTACGATGCGGCATTGCCACACCTTTGGGTTTGCCTGTTGAACCTGAGGTAAACAGTAAATAAGCCGGCTGCTCAGGGGTTATTTCTCTATCCGGCATAGGTGTATTACCGTTTGTCAACGTGTCTACCCTTATGGTCGGGATTGTCACCATGTTGAGTAATGTATCGGATTTATCATTAACAATTGCCAATATCGGCTGAGCCTGTTCTATCATTGCTTCAATACGCTGAGCGGGATAACTCAGATCCAATGGTAAGCAGACTCCGCCTGCTCTCATTACACCAATCAGTGATGCAACGAGTGTCGGAGAACGTTCAAGAACAATAGCAACCGGTGTATTTTGAACAACTCCCTTAGAAATCAGTTCAGAAGCAACCTTACCGGACTCTGACCAAAGTTTTTCATAACTCCATTGCACACCATGATAACGAATCGCGATTGCATCAGGTTGCTCCCGTACATTCTTCGCAATCATGTCCAGCGTTGATATGAATTTTGAGGATGGGATTTCCTTTCTTCTTTGTGTGAGTGGCTGGCTTAGGGTTGCCGGCTGATCACCACTACTGACCATTCTGTTCAATATGGTCATATAAGTGTCCATATAAGTGTCAGCCTGCACTTGTGAGAAAACATTGCCGTCAAAATCACATCGTAAATAATGCTGGCCTGTGATGAAGTCAGTGATGACATTGAACAGTATTTCAAAGTTAGTTTCTTCCCACGGATCAAACTCAATGAGTGATAAATCAGGACCACCAAATATTTCTGTTAATATATGGAATCGAATGTAGTTAAACGCCGAACTTATTTTCGCCCCTTCACCTGCTACTTGCTGGATAGCATTAAGTGGGTATTTACGGTATGGAGCATGACGCTGTTCAGCGCTAAATACAGAGTGAATACACTCTTTCCATGTTTTGTTCGATGCAGAGAAACGTACAGGGAGTGTATTAAGAAACAAGCCGAGTGTTTGCTCTGAATTCTGTGCATCCGGTCTTCCATGAGTGACTAATCCAGTTGCAATTTCATCCTGAGCAGTAACCTTGGCCACAGTTAAACAATGCGCAGCAAAGAATACTGATTTAATTGAAACATGCTCATGTTGTACTAAGATCTCCAGCTTTTTTTCCATTTCTTTTGGAATAATTGCCTTTTTTGAGAAAATTCGGTTTTCTGGCAAACTTTCATACAATCGGTAGCTGGAAAATTGAGTTCGGGGAAGTTGATTAAACATGTTCTCCCAAAATACTCGGTGTTCCTGATCTTGTAATGCATGGAGTTCATCTTGTACATACAAAGCAGGTGATGGAATTACGTCAGTTTCAGAAAAATATATTCCCTCATTCAAGTAACGGAAAAAGAGTTCACGTATTAAATTTGCCACACTACCACCATCCAAAAGGGCATGATGGAAACTGAACACCATCTCTATAGTGTCTGCGGTCTTGAATAAGCTGATGTGATATAAGGGTGCACAATCAAATTGGTAGTCTTGACGACTGTTTTTCTCCATGTGCTCTTTGATAACTTGTTCAGACTCAACCAATGTCAATAAACTGAGATCCTGAATCTCTATAGCATTATCAAGATCGATACTATGATTGATGATTTGCAAAGGTTCGCTGAAATCGGCCAAGTTAAAGTGTGAACGAAGAGCAGGATGACGTTGGATAGTCGCGGCTGCACTTTTACGAAAGACTTCAGGTTCCCACTTTCCTTTCAGGGTATAGCGGAAAACATCTTTATAGGTGGCAAGGCTTTTACTCTGCTGGCTATGGTATATCAGGCCAAGTTGGAGCTGTGTGACAGGAAATGCATCCTCATATTGAGAAAGTGCTGCCCGCTCTTTTTCTTTGATCAATGCGAAAGGAGATAATTCAACGGTTTTTTGAATTTTGCGGTCAGGGTCAATTTGTTGGCTCAACTCAGCTATCGTCAAATACTGTGATAATTCAGAAAGAGTGACATTTATTCCCACCTTTTCCGCATCAGAACGCACTTTCAACATTAAGATTGAGTCACCGCCTAATGTATAAAAATTATCCTGAACACTGAGTTTTTCAATCTTTAATACCCGTTTCCAAATCTCTGCTAGTTGATATTCTGTTTCTGTCTGAGCATCATCATAGTTACTCAAAACTTCTGTTTCCACCAATGCGCCAAGCGCCCCACGATCGACTTTACCGTTTGGTGTAAGAGGAATATAAGGAACCTGGAAAAATTTCAGAGGAATCATGAAATCAGGTAAAAATTCCAGTAAGATTTTACGCAGTTTTTCAGAAGTAAAATTCAGGTTATTTGTTACATCATTATTAGTTATCACATAGTATGCGCAAAGATAAGTATCACCATTATTGTTCTTTTGTGGTAAAACTTCCGCCTGACTAATTCCCTGAATATGCTCAAGCGTGTTTTGTACCTCTCCCAACTCGATACGATTACCTCTGATTTTTACCTGATTATCAATTCTTCCCAAATATTCGATGCTACCGTCAGATAGCCACCTTGCTAAATCCCCTGTACGATACCAACGCTCACCTCCCTCCAAAATGAATTTTTCGTCAGTTAATTCTGGTCTATTGTGATAACCACGGGCCAATCCAACACCACTAATCTGCAACTCACCAGCAATACCGATTGATTGCCGAGTACCATGCTGAGACATAATTCTCAGTGAAATGTTATTGATTGGAAAACCAATGGGTACGCGCTTGATCACTTCATTATTTTCAGGAATAAACTCGAAATACGATACATCGACGGTTGCCTCTGTTGGGCCATAGAGATTGATCAAAGCGGGTGCATTTAACCCAAAAGAGGAAAAAATTTTACGGAACTGATTAACTCGTGTAGAAGGTAACGCTTCACCGCTGGTGAATACACGGCGCAGGCTGGTTAATTTCTCTACTAATTCAGGTTCGGCTTCCAGAATATCTAAGAAAGGCTGGAGCATAGAAGGAACAAAATGCAATGTCGTCACATGATGTGTACTGATCGCTTTTATGATCTCTAAGGGGTCTTTGTGAGCACCCGGTGGTAATAAGTGAACAGATGCCCCAGAAATCGACCACCAAAATAACTCCCAAACAGATACGTCGAATGAAATCGGTGTTTTTTGTAGTATCACATCTGTGTTATCCAGTGGATAACGTTCCTGCATCCATTCAATCCGGTTTACTGCTGAATAATGATTGATCATCACGCCTTTCGGTTGACCGGTGGAGCCTGATGTATAAATCATATATGCCAGAGAATCCGCTGTAGATAAGTTGAACTGCTTTACATTCTCCTGCGCTGAAATATTACCTCCATCAATAACGATATAAGATGGAGCAATTAAAGACTGATTAACTTTGTCGGAGATGATGACCGTGACACCACTGTCCTTCAACATATAATCAATCCGCTCCTGCGGATAATTGGGATCTACGGGTAAGTAGGCAGCGCCTGCTTTTAATACCGCAAAGATAGCGGTTAACATATCTGTGCTGCGATCCATTAAGATGGCAACGATGTCTCCTTTCCTCACCCCCTCTTTCAGTAAAACCGTCACCATATTATCGATCCGGGTCTGAAACTGAGTATAAGTAAGTGCAGGCTGACCGCCAGAATTTGCGATAGCGACGGTTTCCCCGTGTAATGAAACCTGCTTATCAAATAATGTTGATAAAGTCTCTTGCTGCGAGAATTCTACGATTGGCCCTTGCTCAAAAAGCGCCAATTGCGCCATTTCTTCTGCCGAAGAGAGATTTACTTGTGAAACCGTTTGTGTGGGTAATGCAATCAATTGTTTGGTAATACGCTCTAAGGAAGCTGTAAATGTTTCGAATGGATAATCGTCATCGAAAACATCTGCTGCGCCAGTGATATCAACAGCGACTTCACTATTATCCCCGTAGGTATGTATATGGATCGCGATAGCGTCATTTTCATGGGCTGTTGCCGCCACATAGATATCTTCGTTTTTATAGGTATCACGGGAAGTCGCTGTTATAGGTGAGCGGTTATAAGATACAGTGACATCAAACCCTTGACGCTTTGTTGTCCCCATAGACTTAAGTAAACGCCCAAGAGGAATATGCTCAAACGTTTTTAGTTTTGTGGTTTCTGTTTTAATACGAGCCGCCAACTCAATAAGGGTATCCTCTGCGTTGACCTCAATAGCCAATGGCAGAGTATTAGCCCATTGACCTGCAATATTAAGTTGATTAATACGGCGGTTAAGCAACGGGATACCTATCGTCAGCTCGGTGTTATTATGTATTCGTGATAATAAAATAGTTACCGCAGACATAATGACTTGGTAAGGATTCATTCCTTGAGAAATAGATTTCTCAACATCAGCCTTAGTCAATATATATTGATGCTGTATAAAACGAGATAAATGAGCTTTCTTTTTCCGATTAAAAAAAACGGGCTCGTGGCGTTGTGTAAGCACAGCCAATTCTGTTATTTGTTGTTCTATTTCTGGTTTTGACAGAATTGTTTCTTGTTCAATGATTGCTGAGATATATTTCTCAGAATTGTCAGAAAAATCCCTCGGATTAATTTCATTATTCTGATAGTAATCAGCAATTTTTTTTACTAAATGGTTTATTCCCCAACCATCACAAACAATATGATGGGCACGAAGAAAAATAGCTATACCGCCATTTTTCAGATTTCGTAACAGGGCTATCTCAAGGAGTGATTTATCATCCAGATTAAAAACGTGTTCTGACCATTTTTTAAAGAGGACAGCAACATCTTCACCTTCAGCATCAATGACCTCTGCTTGATTATCGGTAATATTTTGTATTTGCTGACTTAACACACCGTCTTGTTCAATGATGCGCAACCGGCATGTCACATCATGACTCAGAACTTTATTAACTGAATAAAAAAGTTTTTCAAAGTTAATATTTTCTTTTAATATTTTTGCGATGGATATTGTGAATTGACTACTTTCTGGATTACGTTGAGATTCATAGTAAATTTCTTTTTGATACTGAGTAAGAGGTACAACTGATAATGTGTTCATAGCTACTGACGTTCTAATTTAGAAAGCTATATTTTATTAACTACACTCCCCTCGGCACAATGTCTATTAGTTTATATTGTATTATATTTTCTCTTAAAGGTTTAATAAAATTCGGTTGGTTGATATCGTGCAGAAATCGATCCATCAATCGTCTGCTACTGATGTTATTCCATTACGGTATGCAATTTTAGTTAATACTCTATCCAGAGCTATAATTAACAGCTCTGGATTTTAATAATTTGTATTCTCTATTCAATAAAAGTACGATTCACTGTTCAACAAGGCCAATTCATCCCCCTATTTCGTTTAGGCAAAACTTTCCTGATTCTGGTTTCTGGACCAGCTAAACCATTCCCACACATTTTCCAGAGCGTCACTTAACCATCCTGCATCACCATCAGCAGGTAATGTTTCCTCTATATTTCTAAATGCTTCAAAGTTGTTAGTGTCTTCTGTTCTCACATGCAGGAAGGTTTTTCCATGTGCATAAATGGCGGTACTGGAATTTTCAATTAAAGACGCAGTTGAAATATCTACATTAGTTGCAACTTCAGCTACAGTCTCAGCCGCACGCGCAGCCAAGCTACGAAGACCAAGCGTTTTAGCTAATTTACGCCCTGCTAATGCCCCTTCTATCGCCGCTGTCGCAGCAACGTCACCAACCCCTTCCAGTGTTCTCTGAGACTCAGACACCTGAGAGCCCATTGCAGCCGCGCTTGCGGCAAGACCTGATTTAACCAAGTCATCATTTAAAACAGCGGAAACGGTGCCGGATGCCATGCCTACCTCAGCACCTGCCAGGCTTCTGTATTCACTCGTCCGTCCCTGCCGTTTTAAAACGGGATCATTCACACTTGTCACACCATGAGCAACAGCCGCGCTACCAGCACTCCCACCAGCCATAAAGTTACCTGTCGCAGTAGATAAATGCGCTGCTGTACGTCCACGAAATAATTTGGCATAAGCCTTAGATAAAGAGCGTGAAATAGGGCCAGCAAAAACACCAATAGCGCCGGCAATAGCCCCACCAGCGGCAACCACACCAACAGCAACAGGTATTGCCAGCCCCGCACCTGACACAACACTCGCAATGGCAATCGCAACACCGACACCAACACTTACGCCTCTGAATCCACGTATAATATTCCTCTTCTGCTGTTCTGTTTTTGCTTTACTCAGCGCATAATTAAGCAGTTTTTTATATGTTTTCTTATATACGAACTTTACGGCAGGCCCTGCAATCTTTTTAACCATACCTACGGGACTGAAATCAAAAGAAAAGTCAAAATCAAACAGTGATGTTAAGAACCTAGAGAATGAAGGTAGAGAAAACGATGGTCTGGAGAAACTTGGCAAAGAAAATCCATTGTTGAATATTCCACCGATCAACGTGATAACGTTGCTCATCAATGATGCACCTCCATCACTATCAACGCCGTTGACGGGATTATTGTGCACCATACTGAACATATTTAATCCATCAATAATACCGCCGGGATCTGCACTGAGCCAACGTCCTGTCCACGGTTGATAATATCGCAGGCCGTAATAATAGAGTCCGGTTGCATCTCTTTCTTTTCCTGAATATCTGTGAAACTTATAAGCTGCTTCAGTCTGGTTTCGTACAGTCCAGATCGACGTTCCTCCATAAGGATAATATTCCTCTTGGCTGATAACTTTACCGGCTTCATCAACTTCCATTGCACTACTGCCGATAAAGTTACTATAAGAATAACGTAACTGATCACCTTTAATTTCGGCTGGCTGACCAGATACCCAGTGAAGTAGCCTGACGTGGCCCACAGTTATAATATGTAGTTCTTCATTGAGTGTATTTCCCCTGAACATCGTTCTTAATTCCAGTCCGGGAAGATAGACTGTTCGCGCTTTACGCTGAGTATTGCCATTCAGGTGTTGACTGACTTTAACCAGCCGCTGACTGTCTTCATTATAGCGATACCATTCTTCATCCTTCTCAGTGTCGCGACTAACCGGAATTACTCGAGATAACTCTCCACGTTGGTTATATGTAAGCTTTTGACCCGGCAATAATGAGGTTTGATGTCCACCAGCATCAAACCAAGCATCTACCTGCTCCGGATCAGTGGTAAACGTGCTCAGTACAGCACGATTGTTGCGAGAAGAAACTGTCAGAGATGTTACATGGTTATTGCGACTACCCGATGCATTATGTTGGATTTGTGTAAGATTGTTTCCACGATCATAAGTGTAGCGACGGATGTAATTGGTATACACATCATCACCATTGGATACCGGAATCAGTGGTGATGGAAGAGAACTTATCGAACCAGAAAGAACCGACATTTCCCGGCCAGTGGCACTAACCAGTTGGTAAAACGAGTCATAAGTATATTGATTTTCAGGAGAAATTTTCTGATTACGCCAGTACCGTACAGTCTGTGCATGATCGTAAACACTGACAACATTTCCTACCGGATCATATTTATAATGAAAATTCTGTAAAACTGCGGCCCCGGATGGATGATCGGATGGCCGTTCAACCCGACTTTCAGACAACCGCTGAGTTTTCTGTTCATACAGATTTGTCGTTAAGATCCCATTCCCCTCTTTTTGGGTTAGTGTTTGCCCCGCAGCAGAATAGGTCAGAGATGCAATTATATTTTTTTCTTCTCCCTGTGCAGGAGTTAGCCAATGACTTTTTAACTGGCCTGCCCGGTCATATTCATAACGCTGCTGATTGCCCATAGCATCAGTTTGTGTCAGTAGCGCGCCAGTGACATCCGTTGTCATATGAGTAGTAAAACTCGCTGTGGTAAAACTAGTCGTGATAAAACTATCCTCGGAAACGTTCCCGGAAAATGAGGTATTCCAATCATTGGGTGTATTTCCCTGCCAATCAGCTTCTATATCATCTGGCAATAGCTGGCGGGTTATTTTTAAAGGACTTCCCAATAAAGATATGCTCTGAAATTCTTCACGTCCTGCTGTATCGTAGCGGGATACACAGGTCCCAACCAGATTATATGCCTTTTCTTGTTGACTATTTCCCGACCAAACAAAGCGTTCAACAACACTGGATTCCTGATCTGGTGCTTGTTCAGTAATACTCAGCAAGCGACCAGCCAGATGATTTTCCTCATATAAATATCGCCGCTTCACTCCCATTGCATCAACGCTAATAACTGGCCGTCCTGCAATGTCATTTAATGCCATTGCAACGCCATCATCGGCACCTTCTGTTCGGAGAGCCATACCACTCAAACTTTGTATACTGGCCCTGTCTGGTTTTATGCTGTGATCTCTTTTCCATAAATCATATTGACGTGGTGAAAAAATCCGCTCTGGAAAGCCAGCCAGCGTATATTGACTAAAAGAAATGCGTTCATCAGTTAGATCCACATTATCTGGATGTCGGTAATACTGAACCGTTCTGACGTTTAAACCACGGTTATCCATAACTACAACGGACGGGGTTTTTGAATATAGTGTCTGTGCCATTCGATGACTCCTGAAAAATGTTTCCCGATATGTCGGTGGCTAAAACATTTGTTATTGATTTACTTCCGCTGCTGTGTCGTTTTCATCTTCACTGACAACAAACCAGGGAGTAATTAACGTCCGTCGCAAATAACCTGCCGCAGTAACTACTTTCCAGACACGCCCAAGCGGGTCGTAACAGTTTGTATCCGCGAATAGATCGCGGCGCGCACTATCATCTTTTACATATCGCCAGTCATTGAGAAAATAAGGCAGGTATGTGCGCAGAGGCTGACCTTTTCCGTCATATTCTGTCCTACCGGATACCGCCCATCTGAAATCAGTTTGTTCATTTATGGGGGCTCCAGTTTCATCCGCGATGATCGTACCGTTATCACTTAATAGCCATGCGACCCCTGCCTCATGCCTGACTGCGGTTTGTAACGTTCTTCCGAAGCCATCACTGAAAGAGATACTTTGATGCAATTGTTGTGCTGGATCGCTGTCATATCTGTCCGTCGAAATGCTCAGCATATGAGGTGGGAGATGAGGATCTGTTTTTAAATTTACGGTGGAGTTTCGTAGCAAATAACGTTTAAGCGCGAGCCGACCAATGTAATTATCTTCGGTGAGTAAGTCTTTAGAGTCCGTAATTTCCGTTGTTGCCCGCAGCATCCAGCTCAGTGGATCGTATACTGCAAGCCCGGCCACAGGGATACCCGCTTTTAGTTCAAGCGCTTTATCGACAAGAGAAGGCACAATAAAAGGTGTAACTTCATTTTTGGGTTGGGTGTACCCTTGCATCACCCCTTCTTCCAGTCCCCAAAATCTTACGCTTGTCACTCTTCCAAGCGCATCATAAGTGGTAATAGAAATATTGTCATTTGCGTCAGTTACCATATTGGCAACGTTAAAACGGTAATCATATTGAGCAGAGGCAACCGAGCCTGTGGGACTTTTTTCCTGAATGACAGCACAGAAATGCGTATCCCATTCAATGAGGTTTTTACCCGTCATCAAGGTTTGACGTTGCGCCAGTGGTCGATAAAATCCTTCTGCCCCCGCAAAATCGGTGTAGCCATGACGCCCAACCCAAACGTTGAATACATTATTATCTTGTAAAGGTGCCGGAACAGACTGCCAACCCGCATGTTCAAGCTCTTTCTTAAGCTCATCCGAACTCATTATTTCAGCAAAAGCTTTTAACGAAGTCTTATTAAATTCAGCGGCTTCTGTGTAGGCAATAAGAGGCGGAAAATCCGGTTTACCTCCAACACCTGTATAATTCACCACCGAATGCCCCAAATAATCATCTTCCGTTCCAGGCAGTACTCCAGCATTATCAGTAGCATTGAACCATTCCAACGATAACCCTCTGTCAGGCACGATATCCTGAGAGAGTTCCTTCGCATCACTGCGTGAGATCGCCGGCAATCCCGGTATCCATGATGTTTCGTTAAGTAAATGGTGATATTCGTAACGCTGACGAGTCAGACGCAATAGCATTTGTTGGTCGTCATAACTGCTGTCAAACAAGGTTTCTGGCAAGGTATCCGGGTATGGTGATGCTGTAGGTTTCTGCCGTCGGGGATAAGCAATGCTCAAAGTATCTGTCGGAAATCCCAACACATCACTTTTCAAAATAATCTGTTGGCTGCACTGCGGATCGACGGTAATACGCTCATATTGGTAGCTTCGTGATTCCAGAATGGATGGCCACGTTGAAGGTGCATCTGTTGATACTCCTGCCATGATTCGGATTTGAGGGCGTGATTCGCTAACAGCATACGGTGTTCCTGCCAGCTCTGTATCATCATCTCCATACACTTCACTGCGTAATGGCATCCCTTTCATCGCCCGGTTTAACCAGTACATTTCCTCTTGACTGGGAGTGATTGTAATTTCACTGTTGGTTGTAGCATCGTAGCGGGTAAAACGCGGAGTAAAATGCGCAAAAGCCCGTTCATCGCCTTGCCAGTATTCGTGTGGTAACAGACTGTCTAACGCTGGGATTCCCGTTGCAAACCAGCTAATGGTACGGGAAGGTGCAGGTTTTTCAGCAATTGTGCCATAAGTAGCCCCCGCCTGTTCATCTGTATCCGTCTGTGTGACCCGCCCGAAACCACGGTATTCCCGTTCCCGTCCGTCCCAAGCACCATGAGCATAATCACAACGGCTTGATAGCCGGTTTCCTGTAATCTCATCCAATACTTCTGTACGCCACAACAGATGAACCGGGAATGGCAGATAACTGGCTATCATACGCCCTTCCTCGGCTGCCTGCTGTTTTTCATCCAGCCAGAATTGAGCAGAACTGCGATAGCTTAATACAGTATCACTGCCCATATTGTTGTTTATCGCATTCAACAACCAGGGTTTCTGTGCTGTTATTTCCAGGCGCCAGTGCTGTACGGAGATATGTGGCACCGTCAGAATAAGGCTGGTAATTCCAAGCCCTTGGGTGTCTGCCATCTGGAGTTGACAAGTGTCATCAAAATGCACTCCCGGTGGCAGGTCAATTTTCAACGGCGCGGCAAACCGATTACCACTTTCATTGATATAGAGTTCCATATCAGTATGACGGACGTAAATCAGGTCAGTAGTGCCGGAACCGTCTATATCCGCCATATACAACCGATTGGGGTTAAAAGTTTCCCCGGTAATTTGGAAACCCGGCAGTGTCAAAGGATCACCAAAGCGTCCCCATCCCAGATTTGGCCAACAGCGAACACCTTCAGCAGAAATTTCTACGAGATGTTGCTGACCAGAGCCGGTCATATCACTGAATGCCACTAACTTGCGCTCATCTTTTCCGGGGATCGGTAAGGGAATAGTGCCTCTATGCTCGACATCGTGAGCTTTACCCCATCCCTCTTGGCTATCCGCCCAAAACCGTACACTATTAGGACCAATGAGTGCGAGGTCGGGTAATCCTGTGCCAGTGATATCAGTCAATTGAGCTTGTGGATGAAAATATTCCACCGGAATGGAAGACAGCGGGATAAATGGCGTCCATTCTCCCGTCGGCGTCATAGCGTGGTAACCTCTAAATCCGGCGGTTGTGATTAACCAATCCAATCGGCCGTCACCATTGAAATCGATCAGCATGGCACTGTCCTGCTGAACCGGAATATGGGGTAACGGTTTTGCCGTATCATAGGTGACAGCATCTGCTTTATCTGATGCCCTGTCCCTCACTGGCGCGCGATACCACCAGGCTCCAGGAATATCCTGATAAAGCACACCGGGAATGCCTTCACCATATAAATCGACCAGTTGATAAGGCTGGAACGCATTAAAATCTTCCAACTCAGGCATCTTCTGCCAGTTCAGATTCAGATCATTTTTAAAGCGCTGATAATCGACTTCCAGCGGCGCCAGAGTAACCGGTGTACCATCAGCTTCATGCGCCAAACGACGCGCACTCAGTAACAGAGAAACACAGTTATTCAAGTCATAATCCAGGATCAGACGAGATACCAGTGCCGGAACTTCGTTCGTGATATTTTTTCCTGCCAGTGTCTGCAAACGGTGAAACATCAGAACTTGCCGACACAAACGGCGGGTGCGCACTTCAAAACCAAATTGATAGCGGGAAAAACAATCCGGCCGGCACAACCATTCGTCGGCAGTATGATATTCCGGCACCGTGTAAAGGGAGGAGGAACGCTCGCCATAGTCAAACACCAGATGAAACAGCCAAAGGTCATCCGTCGGAATACCGGATTTCAGCGCGATAAAGGCCGCCTCCGGGAGAATATTGCCGTAACAGACTTTCACCAGATAGCGCTGCGCATACCTACCGGGATGTTGGCGGAGTTCATCGGCATTGCAGCCGGCATCATCTTCGGCACGATAATGATAATAAATATGTTCTCCTGTTGGGGTTACCGTCTCTTCCAGTAACCAACAGGCAATTTTTGTTGCATCTTTCGGATCGGCAATCTGAGCGTGGTTATGTTTACCCAGTAAATGCACCTGTCCATCTGTCGCAAACATCACCCAGAACGGTGTATCCTGACCGCCCTGTTGCGGTTGCCAATATTCCAGCTTACTGAAATCACTGATAATGCGTGGTTGATAACGGGTGACGATATGCGTTTGTTGCAACGCAGTTCCCAGTAACGAAGTTGCAATACGTCGATCTGGCTGCCCTTTTGCATCGGGAACAACAGACAACACTTCACCGGAAGGGCCGAGAAACGAATCCTCTCCCTGATATTGAGGCACACCATGAGATGTGCGCAGGCTGATTAAACCTGCCCCACACTGCCAACCCATACCAAATGCCCCATTACCCGCGGCACTGCTGTAACTTAATGCCAATGCTGGAGCAACTCCCCGACCACCAGACACCGGCAATGGCAGTGAGAAAGACGCCAGCCCATCCGGCCCGATCGCCCCCAACGATTCCCCCATTCCGTAGAGTGAACCCCCTCCTTTTGGTAACGATGGCATCTCCAGTTTCAGATTTTTTGAACTCTGCATATAACTCTCCCTCAACAGACTCTTGAAAGAGCCTGTATTTTCTGTAGTCAATTATCAGGAACGGATGGTGTAGCGGATGTGCAGAATAAGATTGATTCTGTTCAGTAACGAATCTGTACTACTGTACATAATAACCTCAATTATTTTATAAAAAAGAGCGTCATAAATTCTAATAGCCAATATTTTGTAGACTATCACCCTATTTTTGAGCGAATCTCTCACCTTATCTAATATTAAAAAACTCAAATAAAATGTTATTTTTAAATAGCGGAATAAAATGAGTGTTTTGATCAAATTTCCACTTTAAACATAGATTGCAATTCAATTGCAAAAAAATAATACCTCAATCAATGTAGATATAAGAAATTTATTTCTTTAAATACAAGGAACAAAATTAGAAGTATTTTTATCATTGGTGAGTTAAAGTTCACTATGAGATTTTGTCAAGGTTTTATTTTTATCATACTATATTAATTATTTAGTGCGATGTATTATAAAAAGACGATTTCTTTTTTTATTGGAAGAATAGAAAAGGTTGTTACATTGGGAAAGGTATATGAGAAAACAGCCAGATAATTCTTGGCTGTTAATTAAATTTGGCTGTACCCTACTGCTATCAGAAATTATATAATTGAGGAGTACAGCCTGGATTTTCATGCCTGAGTATAATAAGGTATCCGCTGCTTGGTTTTTCTATTTTCATAGCTATGCATTGCACCTTTTTTATATGATGATGTTTATTTTTACTTTATAAATAAAATGACGTTCTAAGCTAGGAATGCTCTGTGAATTTTCTCAAGAAACAAAAAAAACCATAAAAGACATTTTATTATCAATAGGTTATTATTTTATTAAAACTAAAACAAATAACCATACTGAATAACCGCAGAAATAGATGCATATGAATCAATATGAACTGTGCTACCACGTATATTACTCCACTGTGCCTTTATAATAGAAACGTTAGACGCAAGAGAACAACTGGCAACTAGTGTGAATGGCATACGTCCATAAGCTTCTGGACTTTTATTACTGTAAGTAAACCCACCAAAAGCTAATTGTTCACCTTGATCAGTTATAATAATAAAATTTCCGCCAGGAAAATTGTTACCAGAAGCATAGGGAGTTGGCACATTCAAGGTGATTAATGCTGCTAAACCTGGTGAGTGAGAATACCTTGAAACATCAATTTTCAAACCAGGTATATCAACATAATTTGAACTTGATGTTTGTAGCGGATTGCTATGTGGATCTATTGATGAGAATAAAATTGTCATGATTAACACTCCTGAATAAGTCATACTGTAAGATTTAACCTGGTTTTCAATTTATAAAAACCACTACTAAAATAGTAAATACTTCATCAGGCCACATTATCATAATTCTCTATTATTTACCCATTTAAAAATTAAAAAAACATTGCTATTTATTAGCAATAAAGCTCACCCACAATTAAATTTTATTTTACTAAAAATAAAAACATTAATACTAACCCCGTAATAAAAATTTGGATCTTGTTATCACCAAGTGTACTTTTTTTCACTCGAATTAATAAGATGGATACCTACATGGTGTCCATCTTTTATTATGTGCATACTCTAATCATTATTTACACCCATCATGACTTTCTCTATTATCGGCTAATGGAAAACAGCCACTCAGAACGAAACCATATCTGCCGGATTAAATATGCTTCTCGCTCCCAGAGCACCTTTAATCAATGGAATAACCATCGGAGAAAAGTAGGAACCCAACGGGATAGTTGAGTGGTCAATGCGGGTAAGCATGGTAAAGTCGTGGTTGCGTCCGGTGAGATCATCGCTGATGGCTTTGCCAATGCGCACCGTCTGCGCGACTCCATGACCACTCCAACCATGCACTATATACACAGGGACGCTATCGCCACTTTTGCGGGCATCGGTAGCTCCATTTAGGGTCAGATCGCTGATCCCGCCCCAAGAGTATTCCAGTTCGGGATTTTCCAGATACGGGAACACGGTCTTGATACGATCTAATAAGTAATTGTTCACATCACGTGGAGACCAGGAATTCCCAGTGCCCTGTCCACCGAAAAGCAGGCGGTTGTCGCGCACTGCTCGATAATAGTCTATCTGTAACTGTGTATCGTAGACTGGCAAATCTGACGGGATCAACTTTTTGATATCCATTGGCAACGGCGGAGTTACCGCTACATAGGTGAAAAAAGGCACTGTAGTGGAAGGGCCGGAGATAAACTCATTGCTGGAACCATGCACTCCCAGTACCACCGCTTTACTTGCCCTGATAACTCCCCGCTCAGTTTCTATAACCGTACGGTTGGCATCCTGTCTGATGCTTATCACTTTCGTACTGTCATAAACTCGTCCCCCCAGTCTGACGAAGCCATAAACCAGGCCTCGCAACAGTGCCAGAGGCTGAACCTGTCCACCAATGCTGTCGATATTGGCACCATGATAGATACCCGAACGTACATACTCTTCCTGCAATTCATGTGGCCCAATAATCTTTGCCGCTGTATCTCCCAACTGACACCGGGCATCGGCATTAGCCACCAATGACCCCATATGACCTGGATGTATCGCTGCTGTAATATGACCGTATTTGCGATCACATTCAAAACCGTAACGCTCGCAGAGTTCATCCACAAGATCCATTGCTTCAACTGATGCAAGACGCCATAAACGTTTGGCTTCATCGGGTGAGAATTTCTCCAGTATGGTTTCCGCTCCCCAACGGGCAATACCGGGTGTCATCTGTCCCCCATTACGGCCAGAAGCGCCCGAACCAATGCTATCCTTTTCGACCAGGATCACATCCACCCCCGCTTCAGCAAGATGCAGCGCTGTGGAAGCCCCTAGTAACCCGCCACCAATGACTACAACCTCACAACTCTGATCTTTAGAAAAGCCACCAAAAGCCGGCCAATCATCCAGTACGGCCTCATAGTAATTGGCTGGCATGGCCTTAGCTGCTATATCTCTGTGCCAGTTCCAGATACGCGGATCCAACCCCAACCGGCTGGTTCTATGCTGTGCATCCTGCAACAGCGTCGGCCTGAATCGGTCAATATGAACGGACGGATCATCAACCGCAGTTAAGATCTGGGCGAGCAGAGATGTTGTGGGAAGTATAGATGAAAATACTCCCACCCCTGTGAGCGTCGCGACAGTAGAGATAAAATTTCTTCTATTCATTGTCATTTCAGCACCCCTTTAGTGATCTGGAATCACCCGTTAGCCCGAAGCGGGATATTTTCCTGTGAGTGAATTCGGTTCTCTGAACTTTATTTATTACTGTCCGCCTGCCCTTTCAGAGCTGCGAGAGCCAGTAGGACAACAGTGCCGACAAACGGGATAAGATGTAACAGTAACCACCAAGCGCTACAGTTAATATCGTGCAGACGGCGGGCATTTACCGCCAGTGCTGGCAAAAATGTGAGCAGCAAATAGATAGCGCTGAACCACCCCATATAAATTTCGGGATTGGCAACAGCAAACAGCCTTTCCAGGAAAGAAATGATGAGAACAGCCAAGCTCTGGAACAGAATAAAATACCAAAACTCCTTACGCCGGGCTCGCCCACTGAAACAAGCATAATTTTTTAAGACATTTAGATACCAATGCATAATTGTCCTCTCCTGTGAATCAGCGAGTTTCCCCTGCTGTCACGCGCATTTTGGGGTTGGGGGAAAACACTGACTCACTCAGCATTGCTCTTAATCTGTTAACGAAGTATGACTTAGTTAAACCATCACTTTTCCTCTTTACAATTCAGATCGAGCAGCACAGATTTCAGAATGTTGAGCGCTTCGTCAAAAACATCATCTTGTATGGTCAGCGGTGGAAGGAAGCGGATCACGTTGCTGTGTACACCGCATGTCAACAAAATCAGACCACGTTCCAGTGCCTTCTGACGCACCGCGTTGGTAAAAGCAGCGTCGGGCTCCTGACTGTCTTCACAGTTAAACTCCACCGCAATCATCAGCCCAAGCCCACGCACATCAGCTATCTGTGGGACACTCGGCCGCAGTTTATGCAGACATTGTTTCAACCGCTCTCCCAGTTGCGTCGCACGTGCTGCCAGTTTCTCTTCTTCGATCACATCTAACACCGCATGACCAGCCGCAATCGCCACGGGATTACCTCCATAGGTTCCCCCCAAACCACCCGGCACCACAGCGTCCATGAGCTCTGCCCGTCCCGTTACAGCCGCCAGCGGCAATCCCCCCGCCAGACCTTTTGCCATCGTGGTCAGATCAGCCACAACCTCATGATATTCCATGGCAAACAGTTTGCCCGTGCGCGCGAATCCAGTCTGGATCTCATCGGCAATGAGTACAATACCGTAACGATCGGCAATTTCGCGTAAGGATTTGAGTAATTCGGGAGGTGCAGAGTAGAAACCGCCCTCTCCCTGTATCGGTTCGATAATAATGGCGGCAATGCGCATGGGATCAATATCGGTTTTGAAGAGATTTTCCAGCGCGTTCAGCGTCTGTTCCACGCTAATACCGTGCTGCTCTACCGGAAACGGAACACGGTAAACATCGCTAACCAGCGGGCCGAACCCCATTTTGTACGGCACAACTTTGCCGGTTAATGACATACCAAGAAAGGTACGTCCATGAAAAGCACCGCTGAAAGCCACCACACCACTCCGCCCGGTAGCCGCTCGCGCGATCTTCACGGCATTTTCGACTGCCTCAGCCCCAGTAGTAACAAAGACGGTTTTCTTCACAAAATTACCAGGCACCAGACGATTCAGTCGTTCGGCCAACGCTACATAATTTTCGTAAGGCACAACCTGATGACAGGTATGGGTAAACTGTTCCAACTGCTCTCTGGCTGCGGCAATAACGCGCGGATGACAATGACCAGTATTCACCACGGCGATACCAGCGGCAAAATCAATATAGCGTTGTCCCTGAACATCCCAGATTTCGGCATTTTTCGCGCGTTCAGCATAAACTTGTGTGGTTACGCCAACGCCTTTGGCGATAGCCGCGCTGCGCCTTTTAGCTAACATAGATTCAGTCATAAGTAAAAACCTCTGAACAATCAGAAAAATAGGCTTCAGCAGGCAAGCGCCTTGTGTGATTCAGTGTGTGATGACGGCAAGATCACCAGACGCAATGAAGCCACTTCACCTTCGGTAGATCGGTTAATACCTTGGCTCTTCAATAATGAACCTGAACGCACTTCCGGCACAGTCGAAGTCACAACACGTGCATCGTCATTAATAATCAATGCTGGCTTACCGATAGCGCTCAAAACTGGCAGAAGTAACCGATCCAACGTCGACACCAGCATATCCACTGCTGCAACACCGACAAACTCCTCATCAATAAGTACTGGATGGGCTATCGTAATTGTGTAGGCACCGTTGCAGACATAATCCACATAAGGGTTATGCTTCCAATGGT
>NZ_JBFPEZ010000082.1:0-4601 GCF_040838225.1 Xenorhabdus sp. SGI246 | reverse complement strand
AAAGTCGAGCATCGCGTTAAGTGTGGATTTAGATAAATATGTAGTACGGCGCGGTTACCTTTTTGAGTATTTAATTTCAAGTGTGAGTAATACCCGTAAAGATAGTCTATTAATAATTTAAAGCACTCGACATGACTATTACAACAGTTTGATTTTGAGAGTATTGTCACGATTATGATGATTATTTTCTTATGCTTGAGTTAAATCTCTCTTTAAGAGGATCGCTAACTGATTATCGGGTTTGTCGTGGAGCCATCACTCGGGATATCTCACAGAGCCTAATCAAGGGGATGAATAGACGAGAAATTATGTTCATCAAGAAAAAGAATGGTACGGTCTTTCTCACCTTAATATCGAACAAAAGTTTGACCTTGCTCAGTCCAACCGATAAGGTATTTAACTGTTACTCATGATCTGTCGTCTGCAAGGATCAGCGTTAAGCGGCGAAACAAAACTCCCGTAGCCTGAAAGGGAGTGCAAGCATTGCGGTACATCTGCGCACTTTTGGAAGCAGGTATCATTGGACACCTAACCCTCCGTCTGATGATGAAAGTCTCCCGGTGTGATTCACCACCGGCTACTCACACAACAGAGCAAAACAGGCTCTGTCTTACGTTAAACAATACTGTTTTCATCGGTACGACATTTATTCACATTTTCAATTCATCACGATCAACGTCCCGAAGATTGTGCGGCGTCACTTGTGTTGAAGCGCAGCGATGACCAAGTGACGTCGCCGGGCGTCAGAGTTCAGAGCGCATTCGGTCTGCCTTTACGACCGATTTGAACCCTGAATTACTCAGTGAAACCATGCAAAACAGACCATTAACAGACATTTTGTTTGATTGACGAACGAATTCCAGATCTGGTTTTCAACCCACCGCCTTAAAACAGGCTGATGCAGTAAAAAAAGGAGAGACGACATACGTCAAGATAATGAGGCGTTCATCCTGAGCTGATCAGGCAATGAACGGGGAGCCATCCATCGCTGTGCTCAGCACGTCGCGAGCTCCTGCAATAACTCAACACAACCTCACTCTGCTACACATTATCTGACGCATCACGGAACGGTGAACCTGAACCGGCACGCAGAGATTTGTTTAAAAAATGAATAAAAACAGAGAAAAAATGACAGGAGAGGCGGGAATGGCGCAGAAATCGGCACGTTCAAAAATTGAGTTGTTCAGGAAAGCATTTATTACCCATGCCCGACAAGCGGGTGGGAGCTTTGCCACGGTGGCCGATCGTGAACGGATTGCCCGGCAGTTTCTTAACTTTCTCAAGGATAAAGGCATTAAGCTCCGGCAGATGGACAGCCTTAAGGTCAAATATATTGAACGCTATATTGCAGAGCGAAAGGCCAACCAGATCAGCCACCGGACTCTGCAAAATGAAATGTCCGTGCTGAGAAGCATTTTAGCGCAGGCCGGAAAGCATAAGCTGGCTGATCCCAATAATGCCCGTTTGAGCAACCGGGCACTCGGTATTGTTGCAATAAACCGAAAAGGAACTAAAACGGCGTTGGCACCGGCTGCGTTCCGTGAAATATTTCAGCAGGTCGAGCAAAAAGATCGGAGTGTGGCGGCGGTGATGCAACTGGCGTATGTTCTGGGGTTGCGCACCAAAGAAGCGGTGGAAGCCTATAAATCGCTAGCCACCTGGAAAAAAGCACTGGAAAATGGGCAAACCTCTGTGCGGGTGATATTTGGCACCAAAGGCGGACGGCCGAGGCAGACGACCATATTGGATCGGGCAGCGCTGCAACATGCCATTGCTTATGCCGAGCGAGAGCAGGCAGAGCGGGGTGGAAAACTGATTGATAAACCGACGATCACGCAGGCCATAGACCGCTACCGATATATTGTCAGAAGCTCTGGACTGGCGGGTAAGAATGCCCCGCACAGTATGCGTTATCATTTTGCTCAGCAATCCGGTGAATATTACAAAGCACAGAGTTTCAGTGAGCGGGAAGCGCTGGCATTGGCATCAATGGATTTGGGGCATGGTGATGGACGCGGGCGCTACATCAAACAGGTGTATTACCAGAAAGGTGAGGAGGAATAACACTATTTTCCCTGATAAAAGATAATTATCTAGATTAATCGCTACCCTACCTGACCGTCAGCTATGCGCGTAAAGCGGACATGGTGTAAGTCCAAAGTGTCTACGTTACCAGTAGTGATTCAACTATTAACTCTGAAATGTCCCGCGTCCAAGTCGACAGCAATAAAAGAGGACATTTATCATGCGAAATTAATGTAATAAAAAACCCGCACAAGGCGCTGAGGAATCCCCAGAAAATTGACAAGTATAGCAGTGTGTAAATTCTTTATAGTTCAACCAGATCGTTGCTATACCTGCTCGAAAGTTTGTGATAACTCTTTAAAGCTATCTAATCGAAGCAGTTAAGTTATCTCAGAAGCGTTTGAGTGACGTAAATGAGAATAAGGTTATTTGTAATTGACTATAAGCTTCGTCATTAATAAAGTCATAAACCGCTCACAACGAAAAGATTAGAAAATGATTGGTTACTCAACCCCTAACTTACCATCCAGAAACCTAAATAAAACCTATGAATTTTATAAACAATTAGGATTTAATAGAACATATAATAGTGAAAACTGGATGATACTTGAGATGCATGACATTGTATTAGAGTTCTTTCCTCATCAAACGCTAACACTTGAAGATAACTGGTTCAGCTGCTGCATTCGGCTCAGCGATGTACCCACTTTCTTTAATCACACACTATCAATAGGTGTCCCCTTATCAGATTCTGGGCACCCAAGAATTACAGCACCTAAAGAAGATTTAAATTCATCAGTTTTAATTAGTTATCTTATTGATATAGATGGTAATCTTATACGGCTAATTCAATCCGATTAGTAATGCCCATTATTTGCTTTCTGTTGTCACATTTAGCTGATAATAATAATAAATCTCCTAAATATTGAGAAGCTCCCAAAAAAATAGACACTTACTGGCATAGTGTGATCTACTGATTGTTTCACCAAGTCAATAAGGTCACTGCTATGCCCGCACGTAAAATATGTCATAACTTCTTCAAAGATGCTTTAGCGCCGTTTCATAGATACCGTCAAAATGCATTAATCGATGCCACTATTGCTTTGATTCGTGGTGCTTCTCTTACGCTAACCAGCATTGGGCGTTTTTTACCAGGAAGCGCTCACGTCAAACATAAAATTAAACGTGTTGACCGTCTACTCGGTAATGAAGCTCTCCATAGGGATATTCCTGATATCTTTCGTAATATTATTGCCATGCTGACTGAATCACTCTCATTGTGTGTCATTGCTGTTGATTGGAGTGGATATCCCTCACAAGAACATCACGTGATCCGCGCGAGTTTAATTTGTGATGGGCGCTCAATTCCTTTGTTAAGTCAAATAGTTCCCTCATCTGAACAACAAAATGTAAAGATACAAAACGCATTTCTTGACACGTTAGCAAGCGCTGTTAACCCTAAAGCCAGAGTACTTATTGTTACGGATGCAGGCTTTCAAAATGCTTGGTTTAAGCATATAAAAATGCTCGGTTGGGATTTTGTTGGACGCATTCGAGGAAATACTCAACTAAGACTTGAGAAATATGGTGAATTTTGGTTTAAACGGCAAGCTTTAAAAGCGACCACAACCCCACAATTTTTGGGGTTTGGCACATTATCAAAAGCAGAATATGCACGTTGCGATGGTTATTTTTATCTTCATAAAAGACCGAATAAAGGTAGAAAATTCAAAAAAACACGATATCGAATGGTACGAAAATCTCAAGTCAAAGATGGGCGCTCGGCAGCGATGGAGCCTTGGCTTATTTTTACTAGCATGAATGATTTTAAACCTCGTCAGGTTATGAAACTTTACAGCCGAAGAATGCAAATAGAGCAAAATTTTAGAGATGAAAAGAGTGAACGTTTTGGATTTGGCCTTAGAGCGAGTTATAGTCACGGTGCTGGTCGCTTATCTGTATTGAGCCTACTTGCTACACTGAGTTCGATTGTACTTTGGCTGATTGGTTTTTATGCCGAAAATAAAGGAATACACCTTAATTATCAGGCAAATAGTATTAAATCAAGGCGAGTTATCTCTCATCTTACATTAGCGGAGAATGTATTACGACATTCCCCACTAATATTATTTGAAATCGTTCTTAATAAAACACTCAAATACCTCGCCAAAATCTACCAAAATATGGTTTTGATTTATTAGTGCTAATTTGTGGGGATCCCTCAGCGCACAAGGCGGGTTCATTTTATTATCAGCAGAGCTTAGCTGCTCAGACTATTGCCTTCATCGCTATTGTAAGTGTCGCTAATAATTAGCGACGCTTACAGCGCTGTGACGTTTCCAGCTGCAGGGCCTTTAGCGCCCTTTTCAATAGTGAAGGAGACCTGCTGACCTTCATCAAGCGTTTTGTAGTTGTCACTCTGGATAGCAGAGAAATGTACGAATACATCCTTGCTGCCGTCGTTCGGAGTGATAAAGCCAAAACCTTTATCTGCGTTAAACCATTTTACTAAACCAGTCATTTTATTAGACATAGATACTTCCTTTATTGATGAACCACTAAGAGTGGCGATGATG
>NZ_JBFPEZ010000081.1:0-3325 GCF_040838225.1 Xenorhabdus sp. SGI246 | reverse complement strand
AACCATTCAATACATGACCGATTTTCCGCCCTATTCACGTTGCTCATTAACCCAATGAAGTAAAGCGTCCAATAGCGAATCAAGCTCAATCACGCGGACAATCCTGGCAATCGTGTGCTGACGCGGGATCCCACAGGAAAAATCGCGGTATTTTCTCAGCCACTTAATTTTGGCACATCAAGCCGATATTATCGCAGCATTGCGTAAGTGTGGTACAACCTTAGCGGCTATTTCTCGTGAAGCGGGACTCAGTTCATCTACACTGGCAAATACGCTTAGCCGTCCGTGGCCTAAAGGCGAATGGATTATTGCTAACTATCTCGAAATACATCCCTCTGAAATTTGGCCTAGTCTATATTACGATCAGCGTGGTCAACTTATTGAACAGACTGTGTAAAAATCCTTGATCACCTTTTGGTCTAAGTACAATGTACTTATAGCAGAATCAATATAACCTGACATATTCAATATGCTCCGTAAACAATTCATCAACTGAACATCTTTTTTGCCTCCTTATCGCTTTTGCTCCGCCCCATTTGTGTTCTATCGGGTTCAAATCCGGACTATAAGCGGGAAGCCATTCCCGTTGACATCGGCTGTCTGCTATAGCTTGTGTCGTGTCATTGCGTTTATGGAAAGGCGCATTATCCATCACTATCACGGCTCCGTGTGGAAGCTTTGGCAGCCAATCTTGCGTCATCCACGCATAAAAAACATCGGCATTAATATTCTCGGTAAATAAGCTTAAGGTGACGAAGGTATTTTCGAGAATGGCGCCAATGACGTTGATACGGCCTTTTGCGTGCCAGTCATGCGTACCAAAACAGCGTAACCCTTTTTTCGAATAGCCATGTTGACGTGGCATCGATTGAGCAAAACCACTTTCATCCAAATAAACAATAGGTCTGCCAGTCCGTTCATAATCACTGATGCGCTCGATAAATGCCTGACGAGCTTGAGGATCAACGCGAGGGTGTTGGAGCGTTTTTTTTCTGGGTGATCCGAAGCCGTTTCAAGGCGTAATGAATAGCCGATTGTGAGACACCTAAACGTTTTGCTCTTTCCCATTGATAGTCATCAGGAAAATTTTGGACATCCGCAATGAGTACCTCATCAGGGATTTTCGTGGCGGGTTTATCGCGGGTCATGCAAGGTTCTATTTTATTGCACCACCGAAACAAGGTACGCATGGAAACCTCAAAATGCGCACTCGTTTGTTCGAAAGTCAACGAATGCTTGTCTTTATATGCCAGTACTCGCTTTCGAAAATCTAAGCTATAGCCCATCTCATTTTATGCCTTGTGATCTTAGAGTTAGATATTATGTCATATTAATATGATTTAGCTATATAGCGTCCCGTGGCACTGAGTCCGCCAATAATCAATTGATCCTGTGTCTGCTTCTCGCCATTGCCTTTCTGGTTGGCGGCATCGGCGACGCGGATCACAATCACTTTCGGGCTGCACTGGTCAGCAATCGCCTTAAGCGTGGTGTATAACGTGCCGGTTTTACCGGCTTTGCCGATAACACTGTTGATACGGGTGACTAAGACCGGCATATCCAGCGGGAATGTTTCGGCGTCGGCATCATCCGCCGTACAAATGACCGCAATCACGGCGGTATTAATATCGCCGTGATTGCGTGCTGAGTTCGGTAGTTTCTCTGACCGATACGCCATGATGGAATGACATGACCTTGTTGCCTCATCAGTTTTTCGATAACGCTATGTTGCGGTCTTTCGGGCTGAGAATCACGTAACGCCGCCTGTGGCAAGGCCGCGACAGACCGCAGGCATTGTCTGCGCGCCCGCGCGGGGCAATCATGGGATAACTTCGCAACGGATGAGATCCCCATGACCCCGACTGATATTCTGACCAGCACTGATTACGTCAAACAACCCGCGTTTGATTTGCGCATCGGCGGCAAACAAATCACGACACTCAATCACCGCCTGATGTCCCTGTCACTGACGGATAATCGCGGTTTTGAGGCCGATACACTGGAACTGTCCCTGGATGATGCCGACGGCAAAATTGAATTGCCGCCCCGTGGGGCAGAAATCGCCGTGCGGATCGGCTGGCAGGGAGAACCCCTGGTTGAAAAAGGGCTGTTTGTAGTGGATGAAATCAGCCACAGTGGGCCACCAGACCGGCTGGAGATCACCGCCCGCAGTGCCGACTTTCGGGAAGAATTTAATGTTAAGCGCGAATACAGTTGGCATGATGTCACGGTTGCCGATGTGGTGAGTACCATCGCCGGGCGTTATCAATTGCAGCCGGCAGTCAGCCGTCCGTTAATGGGGATTGAGATTGACCATGCTGACCAGACTAATGAAAGCGATATCAGTTTCCTGAGCCGCATGGCGGAGATGCTCGGTGCGATTGCCACCGTTAAAAACGGCCGGTTGCTGTTTATCCTGCCGGGGCGTGGCCTGTCACAGAGCGGAAAACCGTTACCCATGATCACCCTGACCCGTGACAGTGGCGACCGTCACAGCTTCCGGGTGGCTGACCGTGCCGCCTATACCGGCGTCAAAGCCTGCTGGCTGGATCTGAACTTCGGCAAACAGCCAGCTACCACAATGAAACGCCAGCGTAAAACCACGAAATCCCAAAAAGCCCAATCCAGTCAGCGTGAAGGGGAATATCTGGAAGGGGCGGACGGGAACGTCTACGTGATGCGCCAGACCTTTAAGACGGAGCAGGCGGCACGCCGGGCAGCGGCGGCGAAATGGTCAAGGCTGCAACGGGGCGCGGCGGAGTTCAGTATCACGCTGGCACGGGGCAGGGCGGAACTTTACCCTGATCTGACCGCATCCGTGGTGGGATTTAAAGCCGCCATCGACAGTCATCAATGGATACTTTCGCGGGTCATTCACACGATAGGGGATAATGGCTTTGTCACGCAACTGGAACTGGAATTAAAAATTAACGAGACGACGATGGCTGAAAGTGAACAATAAGCCGAAACAATGCGTTATAATCGCGGCAGGCACACCCCCAATGATGGAGGGTTTTTTCATGGCGTTTACCTGTCCCCAATGCGGCGCTGTGGCAAAGACGCGAACCAGCGAAATGATGAGTGAAGAAACACGGCGCAGTTATCACCAATGCCAGAATATTCTGTGTGGCTGCACCTTTACCACGATCACCAGCATTGAGCGGTATTTGACACTTCCGACACCCCAGCCATTACCGACTGATTTTACCGTTCCGAAACTGGCGTTTCCGGCCAGCCATTACGGCGATGAGCAGATTGGATTTGGATTTTGATTGAAAAAAGCCCCATATAAAACCGTAATACTGCTCGCTTAAGCACGAGCGGT
>NZ_JBFPEZ010000080.1:0-7098 GCF_040838225.1 Xenorhabdus sp. SGI246 | reverse complement strand
ACCATTGGAAGCATAACCCTTTTACAGAAGAAATACCTATTCTAAATTATCAAGATGACAGAAGTATAGTTTGTCGCCATTATCCAAATGAATCGACGGATACACCGACGTGGATTTGGATTAAACATCCACCATTGATCAAGCAATTGAAACAAATAGAATCACAACTCATATCTAATCTCATGCATATCTATGCTAAAAAAGCAAGGGCAATATATCTAAAAAATAAAGTGACCAAGCTCGCATCCGAATATTTAGATAATCATCAGACTTATTTTAGCCTAGGCTATCAGAAATGGAAAAAATGGATGATAATTAAAAATCTATTTATTCCTAGCCAAAATAAAAAGGATCCTTCACTTCCTGATATATTAAAAACAAAGAAAGGGTATCCCATGCTCTGGCCATTCCGAGCATGGGATATAATAGTATTAAGTCATCTAGCAGAATTAGTGGACGCTTACCCAGCTCACCAAAAAATATATTACCACGATTTATTTATTGCGCTTACAGAAAAATATGGCTTATCAAAACAATACAGGGAATCATTGAAAGAATTTAAAGAGTTAAATACCTCTACTGCTATCTTTGGCTCACTTATTGATGAAGATAGAATAATTCAATGTACATTATCTACCTTCGACTCACTTATTACTGAAGGTAGTATAATTAAAGATGCATTATTTCCCTTTGCCAAAAAGCATATTATTTCTATTGGCAATAACCATTTAATAAGGATGGGTTCTCTTATATTAGCGTTAGATATTTAATCGATCACTCGGTGCATAGGATTAACTCCATTGCCTGTTTTTCATACTTTGCTGTCAGTGCCAGCAAAGTATACCTTTTGTACAAATCATAAAAACTAAAATCACACGCTCAGATTTTATCAATGATTTATTTTATTATTCTTGTATCGTCAAATTTTTAATTCCTACCATAAATATGATGTTTTTTTAATCTTTATTGCCTCAGACAACAAAGTCTGATTTTTATACGAATAAAACCCACAATAAAAATATTCCTTAAATTCAATTAGTTAATATAAATATGATATCGTATCCATATCATTGATTATTTTCCATACTTGTGTGCCCGTAGCACAAAAGTCTATTTTTCACCCTGTCAACATTTAATTATACAAATTGGATAAAGAGTTTACGCTTTCAATTAAATCGAATTTTTAAATAATCCTCTGTCATCAAATAACGTCTACCAAAGTATTTCAAGGACTCGATAACAGGGGGTATATAGCAACATCAGCATAACATGGCATATTCAATATGCTCTGTAAACAGCTCATCAACTGAACATCGCTTTTGTCTTCTTATTGCTTTTGCTCCACCCCATTTGTGTTCTATCGGATTCAAATCAGGGCTATAAGCAGGAAGCCATTCCAGTTGACATTCGCTATCAACTATCGCTTGTATCGTGTCATTTCTTTTGTGGAAAGACGCATTATCCATGACTATCACTGCACCGTGCGGGAGCTTTGGCAATAAATCTTGCGTTATCCATGCATGAAAGACATCCGCATTAATGCTCCCGGTAAACAAACTTAAGGTGACGAAGCTATTGTTGAGAATGGCACCAATCACGTTAATACGGCCTTTCGCATGCCAGTCGTGTGTACCAAAACAGCGCTGTCCTTTTTCAGCATACCCATGTGTACGTGGCATGGATTGAGCAAAACCACTTTCATCTAAGTAAACAATCGGTTTGCCTGCCTGTTCATAGCCATTGATCCGCTCGACAAACGTTTGACGAGCCTGAGGGTCAGCGCGAGGGTGTTCTAGCGTTTTTTTTATGCGTGAGCCGAAGTCGTTTCAAGGCGTAATGAATAGCCGACTGCGAGACACCTAAACGTTTTGCTCTTTCCCACTGATAATCGTCGGGAAATTTTTGGATATCCGCGATAAGCACTTCATCAGGAATTTTCATGGGAAGCTTATCACGCGTCATGCAAGGTTCTATTTTATGGCTCCACCGGAACAGGGTACGAATAGAAATCTCAAAATGGGCACTCGTTTGCTCGAAAGTCAACGAATGTTTATCTTTGTATGCCAGGACTCTTTTTCGAAAATCTAAACTGTAGCCCATTTCACTTTATGCCTTGTCATGTTGGATCTGGATATTATGCCATATTAGTATGATTTAGCTATATATGCCAACGATCACAACATCTAAAGAAAGTCTTATTCGCCTGCCAGAAGTTCAGCGCAGAACAGGCTACAGCAAGGCATGGATCTACAGGCTGATTAAAGAAGATAAATTCCCGAAACAAGTCAAAATCGGCCCGCGTTCAGTTGCGTTTGTTGAATCAGAGATTGATAGCTGGGTAGATCAGCGGATTGCTGAATCTCGTACCTGATAGTGTGCTGGCTGAATTCTAGTGCATCAGTTCATGATGCGAATAACCTATTCATTAAGAGATGTACAAACTTTGCAATTATTACTCGAACACCAAAAGGATAGCGATATAGGAGCTATCCTCCTGATTAACGGCTGGCTAGTTCATCCTTTGGGGTCAATGCCGCGTGATTGGAGTTCTTTACGGAGTACACGCTTGATCCATGTAGCAAGGGAAGCATCACCATCAGTTTTTGCTTGTTCTTCAAGTTGCAGCCTGAATTCTTCTGTCAGCCTCATTTGGTATTGGGGAGATCGCTTTTCTTTTTGTGTTGACATGGTAATTACTCAGAGATATTTTAAATTACATGGTAATGACCATTTTAATTCTGATTATCAAATAAAACAACGCCCCGTAGTGCTCGCAACACATACAGGGCGTCTAACCAATAACCGTTGAGAGATAACGATAATGGCTGATACACAGCATAACCAAACTCGCCCTAAATTTACATCTTCAGATACAACTGGCGGACAAAAACCGCTCGACCTGATCCAGACCGTAAAAAGATCCGCTATGTATCACTGGGAAAATCTGCTACCTGTTTGTGGCATCGATATTCCTGCTAGAGGAAAACATGGTGCCTGCCCCATCTGCGGCGGTACTGACCGTTTTCACTTTATTGATGACCATCATCACGGCAACTGGCACTGCCGCCAGTGTGACGCCCCGAATTATGGTGATGGGTTGGATTTAGTAGCAAAAGCCAACGGGATCACAATTTTTGAAGCCGCTAAAGTGGTTGCAAACGCATTGGCATTGCTTTTGCCCGAATCCAAGCTCTCCAAAGAAACTATCTACCCAGCCCAGCCGATTGCTGAAAAAATCACGGCACTGATGGCTCAGACTGTTTCCGGACAATCTTCTTATCTGACTGCTAAAGGGCTGAAATATCCTAATCAGTACCTACTGGAAGATGGTTCATTGCTATTGCCTTTGACAACGCTCGATAAAAAAATCACAGGCGCACAGATCATCAAACCCGATGGCGAGAAAAAATTACTCTCTGGTAGCCAGAAAAAAGGGGCGTTTATTGCGTTGTCAGCGCTGAGCGAGAGTCCCGATATGCTGGTTATTACCGAGGGCTATGCCACAGCACTCACCATTTACCAGTTTTATTATGGCACTGTTCTGGCTGCACTAGATGCCGGTAATTTGCTTTCTGTTGCCAAAGCCGTCCGGGAACGCTGGCCTGATACGAACATCATTATTGCCGCAGATAACGACTGGCATCACCCCAACGAGCTGGATAGGAACGGCAAACCGAAAGCGAATATCGGTAAGATTTCAGCAGAAAAAGCCGCTCATGCGGTTAATGGTTGGGTTACATTGCCACCGACTGAGTGCAAAGCTGATTGGGATGATTATCGCCAGAGTCATGGTATTGAGGCAGTAAAGCAGGCATTCAGCAATGGGCTGTATCAGGTAGAAGAGAAAGCGTCAGTGGTAAAATCAGCAGCTATTAATTCAGATGAACACCGGGAGAAAGAACACGATCCGTTAAAACCTCATATTGATATCCGCCAGAATGGGATTTACTGGGTTGAGCCTAAAGAGCAAGGCGGCGAAATCGTCGAGGTTGAAAAATGGCTGAGTGATTACATGGAAGTTGTTGGCATTGGTAATGATGGCAGTGAAGGTTATCTCATTATTAAACTGCGTCAGGAAGGTTCGGGGAAATGTATCGTTGAAGCTCTGCCACGCCGTGAAATCGGGATGCCGGTTGGCTGGGCAAGATTGCGCTCGCGGGGTATGAATATCACCGTAAAAAACAGCCTGCTGCCTGTTTTGGCTGAACATTTGCAACGCAGCGGTGATCGCCGTGAATGGGTTGTGACACAAAAGGCGGGCTGGCATTGCGGAGCCTATGTGATGCCGGACGGTGAAATCATCGGCCAGCCTTATATGCCTGTCGCGTTCAGTGGCGGCACATCCGCTATTGCCGGTTATGTAGTCAGGGGAACCGCCGAACAGTGGAAAACGCACGTTGCGTCATTGCTGCAAGGCAACCGTTCAATGATGCTGGGCGTACTGGTAGGATTGTCTGCCCCGCTTAACTCACTGACAGGTGGTAGCTGTTTTGGTGTGCATTTATTCGCCCAATCTTCAGCAGGAAAAACCACCACCGTTGAGGCGGCCAGCAGCTTATACGGTGATCCTGAAGAACTTAAATTATCGTGGCACGGCACTAATCACGGTTTAAACAACGAAGCCGCCGCCCGTAATGATGGTTTTATGCCCATCGACGAAATCGGCCAAAGTTCGAATCCGAAAGAAGTCGCAAACAGTGCCTACAGCCTGTTCAACGGTGTCGGTAAAATTCAGGGAAAACGGGAAGGCGGAAACCGTGCCGTGATCCGCTGGAAAATTGCTGCCCTTTCAACCGGCGAAGAGGATTTAGAAACGTTCCTGATTAAAGGTGGGATCACACCAAAGGCCGGGCAGCTTGTCAGGCTTCTCAGCGTGCCCTTTATTGATACTGAATGTTTCAATGGTTATGAAGAGGGTGATTCTCATGCAAGGGCTATCAAACGTGAATCCAAACGTTATTGTGGTACAGCAGGCCGCGCATGGATTCAATGGCTGTCTGAGCATCAGGAACAGGCCATCGAACTGACCGCCCGTAAAGAAAAAGAGTGGCTTGATGACCTGCCAGAAGAAGCCTCAGCCCAAGTCAAACGTGTTGCGGTGCGTTTCGCGTTACTGGATGCCGCCGGAGAGCTGGCGGCTCATATCACTGGCTGGAGTAAAGAAGCGAGTCATGCGGCAATAAAACAAAGTTTCGATGACTGGCTAGCGGACTTTGGTATCGGAAACCGGGAAAAATATCAGGTTATCACGCGAACTCGTGACTTTATCCAGAAATACGGGCTTTCACGCTTCCAGCCTTACACTTACGGCAGACCGAACGGCGATATTGATACCTCACACGCTATGAGAATTAGCGATCTTGCCGGGTATCTGGTGCATAACCGCCGCCATGATGGACAGGCGGAATATCACATTATTCCCAGTGTATTTGAAGCGGAGATATTACAGGGATTACAGAAGAAATCCGGTTTTGAAGCCTTAGAAGAGGCCGGAATGTTGGTTAAAGCGGAAAAAGATCGCTTTATCAGTAAAACTATTTCAGTAAATGGTACTCAGGGGCGTTTTGTCGTCGTCATTTTCAAGGATGAAGATTAGCTGTATTAGCACTCACGTAGAATTAAAAAAACGTTGGGATAACGGGATATTGGGATAAGAGATATTTATTTTAAATAATATCAATTAGTTATAAACATTTCACTTATCCCGTATTATCCCGCTCTATCCCGTAATATAGCGTGATTACAAAAGATGATACTATGAAAATAGAGGTTATCCCAAAAAAGATTTTTCTCTGGCAGGTTATAATTTATTGAATTTAAAATGATTTAAAGTATTGATGTTATGTCACGGGATACGCTGGGATAACATGGGATAGGTTAACAGTATGAAATATATATAAAATGTATCATTTACCCCGTTATCCCGCGAAATTTTGTGTAGTGGTATAGAGATAATCAATAGAAATGTTTTTCAGCTCTCCGTGTTACCGGGTTAATTTATTAGCCCGGTAACACGGAGAAGACAAGCGTAGCGCGTCAGTCTGAATAATTCTTCACCCACGGCTCGGCAATCGCCAACGTGATTAAATATCGCTCTTCGTTAGGGTGTCGATCGTCTTTGAAACGTGCCATACCTAACATGATCTGATACTGTTCACCTGCTTGCCAATATGTTGTTCCTGCTCCACCTTTCATATTTCGGAGGTTGTCTCGCAGTTCAGGTGTATTAACTAAGGCTGGGCGTTCTCTAACCTTAGTAAGCTTCCACCCTGCCTTGCGCCACTGATCTTGCAAATCCAGTACAATCTTGATTGCATCGTCATAGAGCAATGGTTCGATCTGTGGGGACATACGTACTTCATTGATTATTCCGTTTTCATATGAAACAGTAAAAATTTTGGCCGCAGGGGTAACAAATCCATATTTCGGGTCGATAAAGCGTAAGCGCGCATTCGTTTTCGGGATTCTGAATCCGATGTTACTGGCACCTTGGGGATTGATCTCAGCACTAGAGCGCTGCCGCATCGTTTCATAAGGTTCACCAATCACCAAAGCTATCTCAGCGGGTTCACGGGAATGAAAGGTATGGTAGAGATAAGCAGCGGTTAAACTCAGAATGATTAATAATACCAATATTAAACACCCACGCTGTTGCCCCATGCGTTGCCACAGATTCATTTTATACTTCGTCCATAAGAAATAGTTCGAAATAGGTGTGAGGAGATAATATTCTCACGCCTATCTAAATTTGCGTTATTGGTTTATCCACGGCTCGGCAATCTGCAATGTAATCAAATATCGCTCTTCATCTGGATGTCGGTCATCTTTAAAACGCGCCATATTCAACATTATCTGATACTTCTTATCTGCTTGCCAAAAAGTCATTCCAGTCCCTTTGATTTTACGAAGGCTGTCACGCAATTCTGGTGTATTATTAATTCGGTGTTCAAATACGAATAATTGTTGTATTATGGAAAGATGAAAAAAGATACTCGACAACTTCCTCCAGAGATACAGCAATATAATCGGCAATTGGTGATACGCATGTATCAGCAAGGGATCTCGCGGAATACCATTGCTGAAACATTAGGTATCAGC
>NZ_JBFPEZ010000008.1:0-58185 GCF_040838225.1 Xenorhabdus sp. SGI246 | reverse complement strand
CTGCCTCGGAGATGATGGCCCTTCGCCGGCCAGTGGCTGGATGAGGAGAGCGGGCTGGTCTACAATCGGTTCAGGTATTATTCGGCGGTGGCAGGATGTTATCTGACACCGGACCCCATCGGGCTGCTGGGCGGGTTGAATCCTTACAATTACGTTCGTAATCCTACAGGCTGGATAGATTCTTTTGGATTAGCGAGTTATTCTGTTGAAATATTAAAAAGTGCAAGAAAAAATAATTATGCTATTTCTGATCAACAGCGGCAAAAAATTATCGATTCAATCGATAATAAGAGATTAAAGATTATGTTCTCTGAACTGTATCGCGAAAAAGCAACTATTCCTGATGGAGGAACAGCTGCTTCTATCCTTTTTACAAAAACTACCGGACAGTTAGTGGGGCAATCAGATCATATAGTTAAAGGTAAGAGTTCTTTAATCGCATTGAAAAATTTAGTAAGTCGTAAAGGAAAATATAAAGAAGAGAAGCTAAGTGATTCTGATCGAAGTTTGGCAAACTATATGATTGATGATTTGCGAAATGCGTTGGGGCATCCATGAAAGATTATGAATTAGTTAATAAATTACAAGAGCTTTTTCCAGTGTTTAGTGAAACTTATGATGGTGATGATCATGTATATATGGTATTTGGTGGGTTAGGTTCATATTTTTCCGATCTAATGGATCTGTATGGTTCCGATAAGATTGAATTTAGAAGTTATTATTATTCAAATGTTGAAAGTTTCTATAAGGATAGAAATATACTGATAAATGAAATAAAGAATATTTTTATCTTTATAGATGAGTTATATTCTTATGAAGATAATGTAATAAGAGATTTGCTAAATACTTGTATTTTAGAGGCCATTATAGGGAGCGACTATAGCTACAACCTTGCTCGAAAATATCTTAGTAAAGAGACATATAATCATTATTTAGAAATATGCAAAAGAGTAATCTAATTAAAAACCGGCAAGATCCCCGTGATCTTCCGGCTTTGTTCTTCTTATCTTTACTGATAATCCCCAATCAGTACCAGACAACCATCCATAATTTTAACGGTCAGGGTGCAACCTTTATCGAACCCTGCCGCATTAAACCACTGGCCTTTCAGGTGGATCGCAGGCGGGACAATAGCCTTGTTATTTTGCGGCACGTATCCCACGATGTAATAACATTCTGTTTTGATTGTTTTATTTAAAATACTCCCCCAAATAGCCAAAATTATCTATTAACAGGCCACCACTCTGGGTATATGATACCTTTACTTAATAAACAAACCGTGCTGCATCAGTCATTAAACCGCGCTCATCTTAACAACCACCAATTCCGACAATACCAAAAAGTCGCAACAAATTGTCTTAAAAAGTTATTAATTGAATCATTAATCAATAAACCAGCCAGAGAACCAACCATGACCCCAAGAACCAAAGCAGAACAAAAAATACTCGCAGGAACCCCCGTCTCTGCCGTTGTCTATATTTGGTATCCCTGCCACAGTTTTGTTGCAGGGCATGCCTCTGTTTATATCGGTGGAGTGCCAAAATGCCCCTGGCCAATTGGGGTTACGGAACCCTCAACACCGACCAATTCCACACCAGCAAGCCCCTTACCTCCAAATGAAAGGAGACGTTCAGCTTCTTCCATTTTTTCAAGACATGAAACAAGTCCTTCAACATCCATACAGCATCCACCATCTCCAACAGATAATAATTATGTCAGTTTCTATTGTGACCCCAACAGGCCTCGAGGAGGTTTATCATTCGCAGGAACCTTCGGTAAAATTCAGAAAGATTTTATCTTACAACCCCATCTGGAATATTTGCTTATCAACTTAGATGTTGAAAAAATGCAGGAAAAAAAGAATGAAATCTATATTGGGAAAACATATGGCAACTATCATATGAGCCATAGTTATAGTACTTTCAGTAAAAACTGCTCCACAATAGTTGCCAGAATATTAAAAGCAGGTGGTGTGGAAAGTTTATTAAACCCAATTCAGAGAATAGGATATGGAAAAAACATCTATTGGACTCCGAAAGACATTGCACAACTATGTAATGAGTTGAGAAATAACGATCTTGCGGTCAAAATACGAGGACTGGACTGCCCTGATAAATCTGAATTACCAATTAAGGTAATGATAGGATTTAGATAGAGATGTTCCTATGGATTTCGGATTGTATCAAAGTGAAAGAAAAGGAACGAATCCTCACGAGCATAAATAACCGCATATTTATAAAAACGGTAATTGAGATTAGAAAAAACAGCCAACAAAGAGACCAATCGAAAGACAATGAGTATAGTAAATTGCAGTTATCTATCATCTTACCAATAACACTTTTAAAATAAGATTAGAATAATGTGTCCCTCAAAAAATAAAACACATAGCAAACCACCTTACGTAAGTGCTCCCATACCTTATGTTAAAAACATAAAAACAACATTACGTTGGGATAGTAGACCTCCTGTAGTTATAAGTAAAGTTGGATTTCAAGGTTCAGGAAGACTGTACTTTAATAACATTTTTGGATACAGAACTGTTTTTTGTTCATCAGATCTACGAGGAGCTCAGGTTTACTTCAAAGAGCTTGAAAATGGCATGTCTAAATATAGCTCATCTGGAATATATTATCTTTATGAAATTAATGCATTAGGAGTACCTGCTGTTCGCATTTATGGAAATAAAGGTAATTTGGGCTTTAATCAGCAATTTGCTACACGAGATCCTTACATTGAAGAAAAAATAATAGATAAAGAATATGGGACTTTGGATTTTTCATTAATATCTCGATTTAGTAATTATATTGAAAATTTTGCCGAGTTCAGTCATGAAATTCAACTTTTAGGCCCAATTTCACCGCATAGAATACTCTTTTTAGATTCCAGAACTTTTCGGACACGTTGAAAAAATATTAATGGTGAACCATAGATAAATATTCTTCATGAAACCGGAATAAGATCACTCAAAAATGAATAATCGTTTCCCCTAAATACAAAAAAACAGCATAAAATGCCATTAAAATGAGCAATCAAACTTTATTCATTATTCACGCCATTAATCCCTTGTAAATTACTTAACCCAGTGACACATTGTATGGCTCTATGGGCTAACATCTAACAAGCTCTTCCCACTTTTTCTGAACACTCTCTGAACATTCAAGGATATTATGAACAAACCACAGACAGCCAAAGGTATCCTGTATGCCTTAGGTGCCTACCTGATTTGGGGGTTAGCTCCTATCTACTTCAAAAGCATACAATATGTTCCCCCCGATGAAATCGTATCGCACCGTGTTATATGGTCTGTATTTTTTATGGTGCTGATGCTGACAGTAACTCGTCACTGGCGTCAGGCTTGGGTCGTTGTCCGTCAACCCAATATCTTGCTACTGTTAGGTTTTACTGCCTTCACAATTACCAGTAACTGGCTGACTTATATCTGGGCCGTCAATAATAACCATCTCATTGAAGCAAGTCTGGGGTATTTCATTAACCCTTTAGTGAGTGTGTTACTTGGTATGCTATTCCTCGGTGAGCGGTTCCGGCGTATGCAGTGGGTTGCCGTGGCTTTAGCCTTTACTGGCGTACTCATCCAAGTCGTGCAGTTTGGCTCTGTACCTGTGATTGGCCTGTACTTAGCGACAACATTTGCCGTCTACGGTTTGATCCGCAAAAAGCTAGGGGTGGATGCACAAACGGGCATGTTAATTGAGACAGTCTGGGTCTTCCCTGTCGCGCTGAGTTACCTGCTGTTCTTCACCGACAGCCCGACCAGCAATATGTTGGATAATACCTATTCCTTGAATCTGATGCTGATTGCCGCCGGTATTATTACGACGGTGCCCCTGTTGCTTTTTACCGCAGCGGCGGCACATCTACGTTTGTCCACGCTAGGATTCTTTCAGTATCTTGGTCCAACCATAATGTTCTTGTTAGCAACACTGGTTTATGGTGAGAAGATTGGGCCAGATCGTTTGATCACTTTTGGTTTTATCTGGGCTGCATTGATTCTATTTACGCTGGATGCGCTTTATACGCAACGTCGTTTACGGAAATAGTCCATTATCTTTAATCATTTTAGAACTGACCCAATACCTTATCGAAAATTCGGGTCAGTTTTTTGATTAATTTATCCACAATTTTATTGATATATTTCAGTCCAATCTTCTAATGGCAATCCAATTACACGCGAAAATTCACGGGTATTATTTGTGACTAATATAGCTCCCACAGACAGGGCGTGCCCTGCAATGGCGGTATCATTATGCCCGATTGATGTGCCCGCAGAAGTCAAAGCAACTTTTACTTTTGTTGTTGCGTCCACCGCAGATTTATCCCACGGTAAGATACCATCCAAACGTTTACAAAATTCGTCCACTAATACACCATGTTTCGGAGAAGCTTTTTTCCCAATTGCCCCGAAACGCATTTCCGAATAAGTAATAGCAGATACCACAATTGGATAGTTGTTCATTACACATTTCTGTAATTGGTTTATCACCGCAATAGGCTGCTCACGCATAATGAATGAACAAATGTTAGTATCCAACATGTAAAGCTTTTTCATAACGTAAAACGTCCTTCTTCAATAATATCCGGTCGTTCAGATAGAAAATCTTCGTCCGCTTTATCCTCTGATAAAAATGAATGCCAGCTAGGTTTTACTGGGCGTAATATAATGGTCTCTCCTTCTCGGATAATTTCCAATTCATTAACGCCCTCAAAATCCAGATCTTTAGGTAAACGGATAGCACGATTATTACCATTTTTAAAAACAGCTACAGTTCTCATATGAAATCTCCTACACTGGAAAACATATGCATAGCATATGTTAACACTCAAGGCAGGTCAATATACGAACAAATGCGAGTACGAGAATATACTTTTTCAGGTTGTAGTATAACGAGAGACAACCCCCAGAAAACATAGCTGGCTACGTAACTGGAGGGTCTTTAGGAATAGCCAGCAAAGCGGCTATAAAGAATAGAGATCGGAATGATTACAGCCAGTTTTTTCGCTTAAAGTAGAGGTAAGGTGCCAATCCTGCAGCAATCATCAACCCAATGGCCGCAGGGTAGCCGAATGTCCAATTCAGCTCCGGCATAAATTTGAAGTTCATTCCATAGCTCGAAGCCACCAGCGTTGGCGGCAGAAATACCACGGAAACAACGGAGAAGATTTTGATAATCCGGCTCTGTTCGATGTTGATAAAACCCATCGCCGCCTGCATCAGGAAGTTAACTTTCTGGAACAAGGATTCGTTATGTGGCAACAAGGATTCGATATCCCGCAGGATCTCACGCGCCTGTTCTAACTGGTTGGCAGGCAAACGGGCACGGCGCACAAGAAAGTTCAGGGCACGCTGACTATCCATTAAACAAAGGCGCACTTTCCAGCCAATATCTTCCTGCTCAGCAAGATTCGATAGAGCGGAATCGAATTCATCCCCTTGTTTACCGTTCATAATCACCCGGCTCAGGGATTCCAGTACGCTATAGATATTTTCAATCACATCTGCCAATTGTTCGATCTTGGTTTCGAACAAATCCATCAGCAGCTCATAGGCATTTCCGTCAACCATCGTCTGGTTACGGGCGCGCATTCGGTATAATCGAAATGCAGGGAGTTCACGCTCTCGCAGTGTGTAGAGACGACCGTCACGAATGGTAAAGGCGACTGTCGAGTTGCCAGCATGGTCTTCAGCGTCTTCAAAATAGAAGAATGAGTGGACGTGCATACCGTCTTCATCTTCAAAAAAACGGGCCGAAGCCTCGATATCATCCAATTCAGTGCGGGTCGCCAGAGCTTGTCCTAATTCGTTCTGGACTCGGAGCCGATCATTATCTCCCAGTCCAACCAAATCTACCCACATCGAGTCGGATAACTTATCACCTTCTTCAAGTTCGAGACGGAGCAGGCGATTATTCTCTAATTTAAATGCGTTCAGCATGTACCATAAGTCTCCTTATACTCCCTACGTTTATCGTAAGGCGCGAATGTTACGCTTAGAAGAAAAAGCCTGTCAACATTCGACCGGATTATTATTGGCCGGTTTCAAGCCTGGCATAAGCAGCCACCAGCCACTTGATGCCTTCACCCTGAAATGCGATTTGCAAACGGCAATGTTCCCCACTGCCTTCAATATTGATAATCGTCCCCTCACCAAATTTAGGATGGCGGACACGTTGTCCCAGAACATAACCGCTATCATTAGTGCTGATCGGTGTTCCCAGTCGTTTATGATTCACCGGACGGGACACTGTTGCCCGCAGACGCACTTCAGTGACACATTCTGCCGGTAACTCCCCGATAAAACGAGACGGACGGTGATACACTTCTTTTCCGTACAGGCGACGACTTTCGGCATAGGTCAGGGTCAGTTTTTCCATCGCCCTTGTCACCCCCACATAAGCCAGCCGGCGCTCTTCTTCCAAACGCCCCCCTTCCTCAATGGACATTTGGCTTGGGAACATACCCTCTTCCATACCGACAATAAAAACTTGCGGAAATTCCAACCCTTTCGCCGAATGCAGAGTCATCAACTGGGCAGAATCCTGATAGGCATCGGCCTGCCCTTCACCCGCTTCAAGCGCAGCATGAGATAAGAAAGCCTGCAATGGCATCAAATCTTCGTCTTCATCCTGATAGCTGAATTGGCGGGTCGCCGTGACTAATTCCTCAAGGTTTTCGATACGTGCCTGCGCTTTTTCGCCTTTTTCCTGCTGATACATCGCCCACAAGCCAGAATCACGGATAATCCGATCAGTCTGTATATGGAGTGGCATCTCTTGTGTTTCAGTTTCTAGTGCATCAATTAACTCAATAAAACGCTGTAAGGCAGATGCGGCACGCCCTGCCAGCACTTTTTCCTGGATCAGCATCAAACTGCTTTCCCATAGCGTTTTCTGTTGATCCCGCGCCATCTGACGCACAACATCTAATGTTCTGTCTCCAATCCCTCTTGTAGGCGTATTGACCACGCGTTCAAAGGCAGAATCATCATTACGGTTTGCCACCAGACGCAGATAAGATAAAGCGTCTTTGATTTCCTGACGTTCAAAGAAGCGTTGGCCTCCATAAATACGGTAAGGTATGGAAGCCTGCAACAAGGCTTCTTCCAATACGCGGGACTGAGCATTACTGCGGTACAAGATCGCACACTCTTTTAATGCTCCGCCGTTGTCCAGCCAATGCTTGATGCGGCTAACAACATAACGTGCTTCATCCAATTCATTAAAAGCAGAGTAAAGTGAGATCGGTTCTCCTTCGCTGCCTTCTGTCCATAAGTTTTTGCCCAGCCGGTCATTGTTATGAGCAATCAGGGCATTAGCTGCCTTAAGGATATTGCTGGTGGAACGGTAATTCTGTTCCAGACGAATCGTCTTCGCAGCCGGGAAATCGTTGAGGAAACGTTGAATGTTTTCTACTTGCGCTCCCCGCCAACCGTAAATAGATTGATCATCATCCCCGACAATCATTACCTTACCGGAATCGCCGGCTAACAAGCGGATCCAAGCATATTGAATGCTGTTGGTATCCTGAAACTCATCTACCAAAATATTAGTAAAACGATCACGATAATGTTGCAATATTTGCGGTTTGTTCAACCACAGTTCATGAGCACGCAACAATAACTCAGCAAAATCCACCAATCCGGCACGATCACAAGCTTCCTGATAGGCCTGATAAATTCTCAGCCATGTTGCTTCCACCGGATTACCGTAACTTTCAATATGCTGAGGACGCAATCCTTCATCTTTTTTGCCGTTGATGTACCACATACCCTGACGCGCAGGCCACTGTTTGTCATCCAGATTCATCGCCTTGACGATACGTTTAATCAGACGGTGCTGATCTTCACTGTCCAGGATCTGGAAATCCTGCGGTAAGTTGGCATCAAGATGATGGGCACGCAGTAAACGATGAGCCAGACTATGAAACGTTCCAATCCACATGCCCCCCTGACTAGTACCAATCAGATTTTCAATGCGGTGGCGCATCTCTGCTGCTGCTTTATTGGTAAATGTTACTGCCATAACGGAGAAAGGTGAGGCATGTTCAACTGACAGTAACCAGGCGATACGGTGCACCAATACGCGAGTCTTACCGCTGCCAGCACCTGCCAGTACCAGCATATTGGTACGGGGTACAGCAACGGCTTCACGTTGTTTATCATTCAAGCTTTCGAGCAGATAAGAGACGTCCATAATTACCATCAGTTGTTAACAATGACTTTTATCACTGTTTTTTTATACAGAATTACAGTCTGAAATTATATCAGTGCGATCAAAGAATCCAAGTCAGAAATCTCAATATGTGGAACCCGCCGCCCTTCAGGCTCTTGCATCAGATTTTTATTTTCAACATTCATCCAACAAGCCTGCATACCGCTGCAAAGGGCCCCTTCGACATCGGTCTTCAAATTATCACCAACATGCAGAATTTGATTTGTTGGCAGCCCCAATCGTTCAGCCGCCAGATGATACATGTCTGGACATGGCTTGGAACGTCCATCCACTCCTGCTTTAAGAACAAATTTAAAATAACGGGCAAGACCACATTCAGCAGGTTCAACATTCCCATTGGTGATCGCCACCAGCGGCATCTTTTCTGCCAGCACCGATAAAGTGTTATGTGTCGATTCTGGTATGGTGATCTGATTACGCCAATAGGTGAAACAAGACATGATCTCATCCGCGCCACGTATGGCTGCCTCACGGTTAAAACCGTGGTAGCTGAACATCAGTTCTGCGGAATGCCGTCGCCATGCTGTCAGATCATGGTAAATTTCTGGTTCCATCTCAAGAACAGCCTGACGGTATACATACAGATCTTCACTGTCAAAATGGCTGAATTTGGTATCGTACTGCTTGATAAAACACAATACTTCTTTTTCGGTTTTATCGATAACTGGATGATTATCGTAAAGTGTATCATCCAGATCGAATGTCATCGCAGCAAATGGCGCGAGAGGCCGATAAAAACGCATTATGATTTCCCTCTTTTTGCTCTAGGGTGAGCCACATCATAAACTTTGGATAAGTGTTGAAAATCCAGATGGGTGTAGATCTGGGTAGATGATAAGCTTGCATGGCCCAACAATTCTTGTACAGCCCGGAGATCACCACTGGATTCCAGAATATGTGTAGCAAACGAATGGCGCAGTTTGTGGGGATGAATATGATTGTTTATCCCCTGCCGAATCCCCCACTGCTCAAATCGTTTTTGTACATTGCGGGTTGAGATCCGTTTCCCGCTTTGTGTGGAAATGAAAACAGCATTACCTTCCGGTTCAAATAGTTCCCGCATTTCCAGCCAACGTTGCAGCCATTGCAATGCAATTCTCCCGACCGGGACTTTACGTTCTTTACTGCCTTTACCCTGCACCCAAATGTCACCATTTTTCAAATCCAGATGCTGGCAATCCAGGCCAACCAGTTCAGATAAGCGTAAGCCCGCTCCATACATGACTTCCATCATTGTTCTGTCACGCACAGACAGAGGATCATTCAGGTTAATATTGAGTAGTTGGTTAGCTTCGTCCACATCTATGTTTTTGGGTAAATGGTGCTTTTTGCGTGGCGTACTGACAACTTTAGCAGGATTAGCCTCTATTTTTTCCTGTGTCACCATCCAATCAAGAAAACTACGCAAGGAAGAAAGACGCAGTGCAAGGCTGGCAGACTGTAACCCAACCCGACGGCTACGAGTAGCGAACATTCTGACTTTAGTCGCATCAAGCGACTGCCACTCTGTTACCCCCATTTCCAGTGACATTTCTGCCAATACTGTGAGATGACGACGATAATTGATTATTGTCATCGGACTTAGACGACGCTCAACTCGCAGATGGTGCAAAAAGGCTTCTACTGGCTCAAGGAGTAAATCGATTGGCTGGTTCATATTCGTTTAATCCAACGGGACAATAACCTTGGTAGCAGTTTCACTAACTGATCCAACAGGTCAGTTCCCATCCCTTCGTGATAATGTCGTTTATCATGGCTATTGAAGATCACCATGCCCAACTCTCCCTGTTCTCCTAAAAGAGACACAGCCACTGAGCCGACATGACGAGCCTGGGGCATCAGCAATAAAATTTCCGGGCCATGTAACATACCAAGATAATGATTATTGTCACCGAACCGTTGGATCCGAACTGGCTCAAAGGCATTGCGGGATATCGCTAAATCCGGTGCATTCAATGGGGCACCAAGAAACCATTTGTCAGAAAACAACCGAATATAACAGTTGCTCAGACCCAGTGTTTTTGACCATGAACTTAAACGGGAAAGAAAATCCTGCAAACTTTCGGCAGCAGAAAGTTCAGTAAGCAATTGCAACAGACGATTAAACAATATTTCATTTTGTTTTGCCTGTTCCACCAGATGTATCAGGTCTTCTTCCAAGTAACGGATTCGTTTTCTCTGACGGTTCATATGCCATTCCATCAGAGAAACACACTCACGTACTGGATGAGGAACCTCTATCCTATCGACCACATTAGCATTGCGGATAAAAAAATTGGGGTTACTCAGCAGATAATCCACCACTATCTGATCATCCAATTCATTTTCGGTGTGCAATGGTTTGTTTTCTTTACCCATTTTCCAATGCCCCATATTTCAAAAATCACTCCAGCCACACTGCATCAATGACACATGAATCAATTACACATGAATTGTGCCGTCATAAACATGAGTTGCAGGCCCGGTCATATAAAGTGGCTGCCTTGGCCCATCCCAACGAATATTCAGGGAACCGCCTGGCAAATCAACGCGAACCTGCTTATCTAACAGATTTTGCTGGATACCAATAGCAACAGCAGCACAAGCGCCACTACCACATGCCCGCGTTTCTCCGGCACCTCGCTCAAAGACACGCAATCGGATATGGTTACGATTCACGACCTGCATAAAGCCAATATTCGCTCTCTCAGGAAAACGTTCATGACGTTCTAAAACGGGGCCAAGCACTTCAACATCTGCGGTGTCCACATTCTCAACCTGAATAACACAGTGAGGATTCCCCATTGATACAACACCACAGAGCACCGTACGATCCATAACCCTGATAATATAGGTTTTTTCTGCTTTGTTAGCGCGGAAAGGGACGGACTGCGGTTCAAAGATCGGCTCGCCCATATTGACACAGACCTGATCATCGTACGTCACGCTCAGCGTCATATGACCAGACCGTGTACTAACCTTAATCTCACGTTTATTCGTCAACCCTCTTAAACGGACAAAACGAGCAAAACAACGGGCCCCATTACCACATTGAGAAACTTCACTGCCATCCGCATTAAAAATACGATAGTGGAAGTCTAGGTCAGGATCATAGGGCGCTTCAACAACCAGCAGTTGATCAAACCCCACACCAGTATGTCTATTCGATAACCGGCAGATTAATTCCGGTGAAAAATAAACATTCTGGGTCACTGCATCAACGACCATAAAATCATTGCCAAGACCATGCATTTTGGAGAATTGCATATACTACTCCAAGTGAAATTCCATCATCTGTTTACGTTTATCAAGCATCCGCCGAGGTATTGTTTTTAATAATATCGTTTTTAGAGAGGTTATTTTGAGAAAAATTTCCCGTCGGCTGCGCCTTATTTAATGAAGTTTGAGGTGCAACAGACTCTGCTGGCGGGAAATAAAGAGGGCCTTTCAAGCCACATCCCGCAATAGAGAGTAGTGTTATGATAGCAAGTGACCAACGGAATTGTTTGTTCATCATAATTAATGCCTGTGATTCATACGCCAATACTCTCTATAATCGCAGTTAGGCCCTGAAAAGCAAATAGGAAATAAATATGAACGATAGCGAATTTCATCAATTAGCTGATCAATTGATGCTTCATCTTGAAGAACAACTGGATAACTATGAAGGTGATGCAGATATTGACTGTGAAACCAATGGTGGCGTAATGACACTGAGCTTTGAGAATGGCAGCAAAATCATTATCAATCGCCAGGAACCTTTTCACCAAATCTGGCTGGCAACTAAAAATGGGGGTTATCATTTCGATTATCGGGGTAACAAGTGGGTTTGCGACCGTAGCGGTAACGATTTTCTTTCCATGCTAGCACAAGCAATCACAGAACAGAGTAACGAGCCATTTCAGTTTTAGTGAAGTTTTTATCCCCTTACTTAAACAACCGACACCTTGTGCCGTATCCAAAATACGGCACTTTTACTGATACGGTACTTTTATTGACTACTGCGATGACCTAACTATGACCCACTCTCAATAGTGGTACAAAGAATGAAACGGGTCGCTATTTGCCCTGAACGCTTCATCCAGTTCCAGATCAATAATACTTCTTGTCTCATTATCTAACGGCGACTTACCATCCATAAATGGCGCTACATGAGTACGTTCGCCTTTCTTAACGATTTGATAGAACTGTGGCAAATTAAAATTGATAAAACTGGAGCCATAGGTAAAACGGTCATGCGATGAAGAATAAAAACGGCTGACATCACGCACCAATTCTTCTTTACTTCCTTCACAATGGAAATAAATTTCTACCCGGTTTGATTCATCCAGAATATAGATATTGAACCCTTGCTTACCTTCAATATCTTCAAAGAAAAACTGAATGATCCCTTCACAGGCAAATCCATCAATGACAGGGGGCAGATGTTTTTCTTTAGTATCAATTTTAACTGGCAGGCCATGTAGTTTGGTATTTGAAATTGCACCATAGAATTCCACCGCATTTTCCAGTTTTTGCACTGAAACGTTGAGCCGTTCAAAAAACAGCCCCCAGGTTTGACCAGAAATGCGCAGTGCTTTGAAGCAGTTAGGATCCTGTTGGTTACTGGAGAGGCGTAACCCGATACACTCTGAAACCAATTGCTGGATGCGGGTACGAATCAATCCACACAAGTGCTTGCTATAACAAAAAACTTCAACACCCGCTGGCGGTGCTGCATCTCTGTGCATTTTTCCCAGTATCGTTTTCAACGCTTCCAGCATGGATTGTTCGCCGCTGAAATGCAGTGTCCTCACTTCATTCCATGAATTACGGTAAAGCAAGTCGATACTATCCACCAGACATTGCTGTGACTCACCGAAACTGAATACATCTAAGTTTCTGAAATCAAAATGTACAATCTGCTCGGAAAAATTTATGGTTGGATCAGTTTCCAGATTCACAATAATTGCCAGATGGCGGATTTCACAAGGGCTGTATAATGCCTTTGGGGTTGGGGCTGGCAAGCGGATAGGGAAATGAGTAGAAATATCACTCACCAAATCGCGCAGCTTCTTCTTGTCAGTTTGAGATTCACCATGATGAATGTGAATACGGGTTTTTTCCGTCAGCAACCCGTTGAAATATGTCCATGCCACCAATTTGTTTAAATAACGATTATATTCCAGCGGTTGATGGCCAATAATGGATTCTATTGCGGGCGCTTGATTATAAAGATACCAGCCACTACGGTTTGCCCGCCCCGGCGGGACATAAATAAATGTCAAATCTTGTTCTGACAAATCCAGCGAAATTTGCGGGTTTAACAATGTGATTTTGCCAGGCAGAGCCTCAAATGCGGCATACAATTTACGGGTCAATACACCAATATCTTGTGGACTAGCACTCACACTTAAGTTGTTACGCCGGGCAAAACGGATAAGATTGCGATAACTCTGCATCATGGTATCCAGCAGTTCATTATGCGCTGCACGTACCTGCTCGATTTTCCATGAGTTACGGTTATCCAACATTGCCAGTTTATCGCTATTCCAGCCCCATTCCTGCGCCAACTGAGAGATAATCTGCTGTCGCCATCCTGAGTACCCTTTATCGTCACCGCCTTCCTGAATTTTTTCGCAAACCTTCAGGTAAAAACAGCGGCGCGCCAAATCCAAACGCGTCATGTCATTCGTATCGGTAAGGTATCGGGTAACACGATCAAGCATCATGCTATAAGCATCAAGGCCAAAAGAAACAATCGAGCCATCATGGAAATGCTGTTTCATCTCCATCGCCAGCAACTTGCCATTCGGGTATTCCCACGAATAAGCTTCCAGTAACAGGCTCTTCAATACGGATTTATAAGGAGAATCTACACTTTTATAAAGCTGCCACAGGCTGGCCCCAAAATATTCTTCTGCTGACAACTCACCCAAACCGCCCAGATCCAACCACTCATTCGGGGTTAAAACACCCTGTGCATATAAAGAAATCACATATTCATCGTAATTTCCCTCCTCTTCCACAGGAACCATCGTCCATAACAGGCGCTTACCCGCCATGCAGACCGCAGTGCGATAAAATTCGTCCAGCAGAAGGATATGCTGAGTTGAGCCACAATCTTCGCCATTCAGGCTGCCGCAGGTATTATGGCGAAAGCGATTCTCATCAATCAAAAAGAAGGTTACTTCAATACCCAGTGAAGCGGCCCACTGTTCTATTAAAATACATTTCTGTTCCAGTAACGCTTTTTCACCACTATCCAGCCAGGATTGATGACAAACCCAAATATCTAAATCAGAAAAACAACTCTGCCCGATAGAAGAAGTACTGCCCATCGAGTAAATACCCGTAATTGGCAGTTCACCATTAAAGGAGGGGGAGAAAGTACCAGTAAGTTGGTATTCCAGATCATTAATCCAAAATTGCTGGGTTTCATCAGGTACAAAAAAACAGACACCATGAGGAACGTCATCTTTGATATAACCTGGCATCATTGGATGATGATAGTGTAATAATACTGGAATTAAATTATAAACCTGCTTAAATGCGGCGCTCATTGAGTTAGTCGCACGCTCTAACCTAAGCTGATTAATTGCATCCAGTCGCTGCTTCAGCGTTTCAATATAAAGATACAAGAGTTTCGCCTGCTTCAGTTTCAGTGCTTACAATCGCCAGTTTCCGCTAACGCTCAGCCACCATTAACGTCTGATACTCGTTAACAGGTCGTGTTACAAAACTATTTTTTAGAATTTTTTTACAAACTTATTATCGGAAACGTGATCAATTTAACACCTTGCAGTCAAGGCGTAAAGTCCGCAATATCATCTTTTCACCTTCCATACAATACCTAAACATCAATTAACTCATTGTAAAGTATTAAGTTAATCACAAATTTGATACTAAAATATGTTTTTTTGAAATAGGTATTATAGCTGACCATTTTCTGTATCGTTGCTGTAAGGTATTGTAAACGCCGAATTTTGCATAACTGTTTCATTAATATTACTTTTAATTGATAAATATCTTTATCTTTTTTCGAAAAAGATAAATTTCAAATAGCAATTTGATTTTAATTCAATCTATTTGTTTATTTACTCCATTTAATTAAAACATTATTTTAATGTTTAAAATTATTTTTATCTTTTCGAGCTGTATATTTATATACTATTCTGGTTTTTTCTTAACTGGAAAAAAAATTATTGAAGTGTTAAAACTGAGCCATTTCTACTTGTTCTATTTTTTCACTCTTTGGAGATAAAAATCTCCAATTGTCGTTAATTAATACAATTATCCAAGCTAATTACCTATGACAATGAAAACTATTCGCATTGCGACTCGCCAAAGCCCTTTAGCTATGTGGCAAGCTCAATACGTTCAAAAACAACTAGAACATTTCCATCCTGAATTGAACGTTGTATTAGTTCCAATGATCACTCGCGGAGATATCATCCTTGATACGCCACTCGCCAAGGTTGGCGGTAAAGGGTTATTTGTGAAAGAGCTAGAGTTAGCGATGCTTGAAAACCGGGCAGACATCGCTGTTCACTCCATGAAAGATGTCCCTGTCGAATTTCCTGAGGGTTTGGGATTGGTCACAATCTGTGAAAGGGAAGATCCACGAGATGCTTTTGTTTCAGTAGAATACGCCTCGCTTGATGAACTGCCCGCTGGCAGTATTGTTGGAACATCCAGCTTACGCCGCCAGTGCCAGCTTCGCCATCTGCGTCCTGATCTTGTGATCCGCGACTTACGTGGCAATGTCGGCACCCGTTTGAGCAAACTCGATAATGGTGATTATAACGCCATTATCCTTGCAACTGCGGGCCTTAAGAGACTAGGGTTAGAAGAGCGTATCCGAATGCCATTGGCACCGGAATTGCTGCTTCCTGCTGTCGGTCAAGGTGCTGTTGGTATTGAATGTCGCCTGAATGATACGCAGACTCGTGAGCTGCTTGCTCCTTTAAATCATCAAAGAACAGAGACTTGTGTCCTCGCTGAACGTGCCATGAACACCCGCCTTGAAGGGGGATGTCAGGTTCCCATTGGTAGCTATGCCATCTGGCAGGACAATAATATCTGGTTGCGTGCCCTTGTTGGCACACCTGATGGCAATACCATTATTCGTGGCGAAAGAATTATTCGTAGTGAAGAGGCCTGCCAAGCAGGTGTGTCATTGGCAGAAGAGCTATTAGAGAAAGGTGCACGCCAAATCCTGACTGATCTATATCAAAGGAACTCACCTGTATGAGCATCTTAGTCACCCGTCCTGCCCCCGCAGGAGAAGCGTTGGTCAATCAGTTAAGGGCTATCGGTAAAACAGCATTCAGTGCGCCACTTATTGCAATTTACCCTGGTACTGAGCTGCCCTTACTGACACAAAAACTGAGACAGCTATCAGAGGGTGATTTCGTTTTTCTGCTATCCAAAAATGCCGTGCATTATGCCAACGCACAGCTTGTACAAGAAGGCCTCTCATGGCCTGACAAGCTATCCTATTATGGTATCGGCAAATCGACGTCCTTGCTCTTTCATCAACAAACGGGAAAAGACATTCTCTGGTCAGAGCAAGGAGAAACAAGTGAAGATCTCCTGCAACTCCCTGCTTTACAAAAAATGGAGAATAAAAAGATTTTATTACTTCGCGGCAATGGTGGCCGAGAGGTGATTGCTTCAACCTTAAAGATGCGGGGAGGAGCAATTGATTACTGTGAATGTTATTCACGTCAGCCAGTCAAATATCGTACAACTGAGTTCAATCATCATTGGCAACAATGTGGTATAAGAACCATCGTTGTTACAAGTGGCGAAATATTGCAACTGTTATATAACTTAGTTACTGAAGGTGATGACAGTGAAGAGAGTAGTGGTAATGGCAAAACGTGGTTATTAGGTTGCCGGCTGATTGTGGTCAGCGAACGCCTCGCCAATATTGCCCGAACACTGGGCTGGAAAGAAATAAAAGTCGCTAAGAGTGCAGATAATGACGCCTTAATGCAGGCGCTGAAATAAACCAATATGGGATGTCCATTATGACGGAACAAAAGAAATCCACTGATGCGGTTGAGACAACACTCCCTCAGAAGCCTAAAAAGGCTCCTCGTAAATCCAGAAGTGATGGATGGGTGGGCAGCACACTCTCAATTGCTATTACGCTGGCAATAGGTGCGGGTGGAATTTATCTTTTTTATCATGGTAAACAACAGAATGCAGCATTAGAAGCCGAAAACCTTGTGTTGCAACAGCAAGTGGCTTCTCTCGTGCAACAACAGTCTGCGGATAAACAAGATGCAGATGACAAAATTGAAGCAATAAAAAATGCCTTAGAGCAAGCCAATACGCAAAGACAACAATTAAACAATCGCATGGCAGAACTTCAGGATCGAATGTCCGCAATTACAAATTCTGATATCGAAAACTGGCGATTGGCACAGGCAAATTTTCTTGTAAAAATGGCAAGCCGCAAGATATGGAGTGATCAGAATATTGCTACCGCGATCGCTCTGCTAAAAGATGCAGACAACAGCCTTACAGAAATGAATGATCCTAGTTTACTACATGCCCGCTCAACGATTATGCAAGATATCGACATGCTATCCAAAATCAATCAGGTAGATATAGATGGCATTATTCTAATCTTGAATCAGCTATCAAATCAGGTAGATAACTTACCGCTGGTTGATAGTGTGGAGCAAGGGAAGCCGATGGATGGAGACGATAAAGGGATCAGTGCTTCACTCTCTGACTGGCGCGAAAATCTGAGCAAAAGCTGGCACAGCTTTATGGATAATTTCATTACCATCAAACCTCGTGATGGCTCTAAAGAACCTCTGTTGGCACCAAAACAGGAAATCTATCTACGGGAAAATATCCGCTCCAAGCTATTAATAGCAGCCCAGGCAGCTCCTCGCCGACAAATTGATACTTATAAGGAATCACTAAAATCTGTTTCAACCTGGGTAAGAGCCTATTTTGATACATCAATGCCAGATACAGTAACTTTCCTGAATGAGGTAGATAAACTGGAAAAACGACCACTTTCCATTGATATACCAGAACAGTTAAATAGCCAGACCGTACTAGCAGATTTAATGCGCAAGCGTATTTATAACTTGCCACACCAACCGCTTTATCAGCCCCCAGTTCAACCAGAAACTCAGCCTCAGCCGAAATCTGAAGAAGGCTCTAATCAGGCTGAAACATCCGCTAAGGAGGGCTGAACATGCTAAAAATATTATTGCTGTTCATCATCCTTATCATAGGTGTTGTGCTTGGTCCTTTGTTATCCGGGCATCAGGGATATGTTCTTATTCAGACAGACAATTACGATATCACTACCAGCGTTACCGGTCTGGTGATTATGTTCCTCTTGCTGCAATTCCTGCTGATTCTCATCGGTTGGTGTTACCGCAGATTAAAACGTACCAGTACTTTTACCCATAGCTGGATCTTTGGTGGGTATAAGCGCAACCGAGCTCGGTTACAGACCAAGCAAGCATTGCTCAAGCTGGCTGAAGGGGATTTTAAACAGGTTGAACACTTAATGACCCGCAATGTTGATCATGCGGAAAACCCTGTCGTTAACTATCTGCTTGCTGCAGAAGCTGCCCAACAACGTGGCGATTATTTTCGTACCAATCAATATATCGAGCGTGCCGCAGAAGTGGCTGATAAAGATCAACTTCCTGTCGATATTACCCGTGTGCGCATCCAATTAGCGCAAGGAGAAGTTCATGCAGCCCGTAACGGTGTGGATAAATTACTCAATCAAGCGCCACGGCATACAGAAGTGTTGCGGCTGGCTGAGCAGGCATATACACGTTCAGGTGCCTACCAATCCCTGATTGATATTTTACCTTCAATAACAAAAATTGGCCTGCATGATGGAGAACATGTGGCTCAATTGCGTCAGCAAGCTTATATCGGCTTGATGAATCAAATCATGGCAGAAAAAGGCAGTGCAGGATTGAAAGTATGGTGGAAAGATCAAAGCCGCAAAGTTCGCAATGACATTGCATTACAGGTTGCCATGGCTGAACATCTGATTGAATGTAATGAACATGAAACTGCACAGCAGCTTATCCTCAATGGATTAAAACAGCAATACGATGAACGGCTGTTACTGTTACTCCCTCACTTAAAGGCAGATAATGCTGAGGCTGTGCAAAAATCGCTTTCACATCTGTTGAAACAACACGGTGCAACACCTTTACTTAACAGTACGTTGGGGCAAGTGGCATTGCGTCATGGGGAATGGGCAAAAGCAGAAACCGCCTTTAAGGCAGCTCTTGCACAACGTCCTGATGCTCATGATTACGCCTGGCTTGCCGATGCACTGGACAAATTACACAAACGTGAAGAAGCCGCTCAAATACGCACTAAAGGCTTTATGCTGACACTGAAACGTGAAAGTGATACAGAAGAATAAATCTTTTCCTTTAAATTAAAAATAGCCATGGTTAACAATAATTCTTAATCCGAATTGTTAACCATGGTAAAAATTTCGATACACATGTACATATAAAGATAAAAAAAACACCTATCAAATAAGACAGGTGTATAAATACAATCAGGTCTACAGACGATATAGTGCCTCACTCAACGTTGTGTCCGGTTTGTGATGAAAAGACCATACGCTTACTCATCTATAACGTGGACCATAGGCACTGGCAATTAGCTCTACATCATCCTGAGGTTTATGAAGCTACGCTGTCATAAGGAGTAGGATGAGTATCTACAAATTTAGTAAAGCACTTTTCATGCCAATTTTCTTATACCTCGCTAATCTCCTAACCTACTATCAAGATACAACAATAATCATAAGAAAATTTCTTCCAGATTATATGGCCGGAGTATGACTGATATGTCACCTTTTCATAAAACATGCTAAATACCGTCTCTTATTTGAGACGTCCATTCCAGAAGTTAGATATAGACAAGTTCAATCAATTAGTTAAATGTCTCTAATTGGAGACACAGGAGGGTATAGTTTGTCGTTGAAATACAACACTGAACATCGAATAACTTTAAAAACAAAAAGTTAATATAATTGTAAACATATAGAAACAATTAATTTCAAAATAATTAATTATAAGAAAGGGAAGAAATGGCAAAAAAAAGAGAAGATTTTCTGTTGAATACAATGAGAAAAGCCCTGTTTTTTTACAGGGCTATTTCTTCATAATCTGGTCGGCGAGAGAGGATTCGAACCTCCGACCCACTGGTCCCAAACCAGTTGCGCTACCAAGCTGCGCTACTCGCCGAATATACTTTTAATATATCTCTTTTTTATGGTGCGAAAGGGGGGACTTGAACCCCCACGTCCGTAAGGACACTAACACCTGAAGCTAGCGCGTCTACCAATTCCGCCACCCTCGCATGTCATAAAAAAGATGGGGTGGCTAACGAGACTCGAACTCGCGACGACTGGAATCACAATCCAGGGCTCTACCAACTGAGCTATAGCCACCATAACAACTATCTTTTCTTACTACTAATTTTCTTACTACTACAATGCCGCTGACCACGATAACTCATCGTCACTGCTCTTGCACGCTTTAAATGGCGCGCCCGACAGGATTCGAACCTGAGACCTCTGCCTCCGGAGGGCAGCGCTCTATCCAGCTGAGCTACGGGCGCTTAACGCCGTTGCGGTGGAGGATAGTACGGATTTAATCTCCAACTGTCCAGTGCTTTTTTAAAAGAAATGATGCGTTTGATTATGCTTTATTCACTTAGTTGATAAAGCCAGCGTTTTTCCACCGCAAATGGTTTCATCAATGAAAAATCAAACTACATTTTCTATCGGTTTTCTTCCCCGAATAAACTTTGCTCCCCAATAAATGAGTGACACGATCAGCAAAAAGACACCACCAACAATCAATGAAAAACGGGTATCCGGATTAATCGCCATGCCAATCAATACACAAGACAGGAAAATCAATGTCAGGTAATTGACATAAGGGAAAAGTATCGACTTAAACCGATGCTGTTTCAGCGCTTCCTGATGATGTTGGCGGAAACGCAACTGGCTCACCAGAATAACAAACCACGGCACCATTCCCGGCAGTACACTGGCACTATAAACATAAACAAAAACAGCCTGTGGTTCCGGGATCAAATAATTCAAACTGGAACCTGCAATCAGGCAGCCAATGGTGATCGCGATACATCTTACAGGTACACCGTTTTTCGAAAGCTTAAGCAATGAAGCTGGCAATTGACGGTTTGCAGCCAAGGCATACAACATCCTGCCCCCACTGTACATTCCGCTGTTGCATCCCGAAAGCGCCGCAGTCAATACAACAAAGTTGATGACTGCCGCCGCAGAAGTAATACCAACTTTAGCAAAAGTCATCACAAACGGGCTACCATGCGCGCCCACTTCTGTCCAAGGGAACAAGGTTACAACAATGAAAATCGCTCCGACATAAAAGATCAGAATCCGCCACAGGATATTGTTGATCGCTTTTTTCAACGTAATTTGTGGGTTCTTGGCTTCACCTGCGGTAATACCAACCAACTCTACCCCCTGGTATGAAGCAACCACAATACACAGGGCAAACAGGAAACCTTGCCAGCCACCAGAGAAAAAACCACCGTGAGCAGTCAGGTTATCTAAACCAATAGCTTGCCAATCATTGCCTAACCCAAAAAATATCAGCCCGATACCAACCAGGATCATTACAATAATGGTGGTGACTTTGATCATAGCAAACCAAAATTCCAACTCTCCATACAATCGCACAGCAGCCAGATTAGCCAACGCGACCAGACCAACAGCAGTCAGTGCAGAAACCCATTGCGGCAAATCGGGGAACCAGAGTTCAGCATAAACCCCCACTGCGGTAATCTCTGAAATTCCTACTGAAACCCACATAAACCAGTAGCCCCAGGCTGTCAGGCATCCCCAGTAAGGGCTAAGATATTTATGCCCAAAAGCCGCGAATGAGCCAGTGACAGGTTCAAGGAACAACATTTCTCCCATTGACCGCATAATGAAAAAGACAAAAAGACCAGCAATAATATAAGCCAGTAATACCGATGGGCCAGCCCATTTCAGTGTGCTGGCAGACCCCATGAACAGCCCAACACCGATTGTGCCGCCTAGTGCAATCAACTCAATATGGCGCGCCTCAAGTCCCCTTTGCAGACTCTGTTTTGAATCACTCATAAAACTCCCTATCCATTTTTATGATGTCTATATTTGCAAATAGAAAAAATACAGGAATTGATAATCAATGGTTGTGAAGATCAGTCGTAAAAAGGCAGGGATCAAAACACGTTTTGCCCATCAGTGAAATAAAAAATTGTAAAATAGAGTCAATAGAGATGGCCAAATTACACAGACAAGATAAGACAACCCACCGTATCAAGCACCAATATTAAGCCGGATACAGTGGGTTATAGCAATCAAATCATAACTTACAGTTTACCACTGTAATAATACCACAGAAATTTCAATAGCTTAATTTGTCTGCGGATACGACTGGGCTGTGATAGTAAACGATAGAGCCATTCCAATCCTAAGTTCTGCCAGATTTTCGGCGCACGTTTAACATGTCCGGTGAACACATCATAGGTTCCTCCAACCCCCATATACAGTGAGCCAGGATACACTTTTCGACAATCACGCATGAAAATCTCCTGTCTTGGTGATCCCATTGCTACCGTGACAATTTGCGCGCCACTGGCATGAATTCGTGCAAATACCGCATCACGTTCTCCAGCAGTAAAATAACCATCCTGACTACCAACAATGTTAACGCCCCATTGCTTGCGAAGTTTATTTGCTGTCTGGGTAAGAATTTCTGGTTTTCCACCCACCAGAAATACTCGCGTACCTTCGCGCCCGGCACGTTCCATCAAAGATTCCCATAAATCAGCTCCCGCAATGCGGGACACTTGTGCATCAGGATACTTACGTCGTATAGCACGTACGATACTGATACCATCCGCATAAAGATATTCTGCTTCATCCAGCAACATGCTCAACGCATTGTCTTTCTCCGCAGTGAGCACTTTTTCTGCATTGATTGCCACCAATGTTCCTGTTTTTACCTGTCCATCCTGAAAAAGGTGATCAAGAAAATGTGACATTCCACTAAATCCCCATAAACTGAGTCCGCGGATACGATATTTAGGAATGTTATTCATCACCATTTTTTCTCCTTACATTCACCAGAACAGGTGTTTTTTGTGATGCAGACAAATTATTGATGACAAACTTTCGGACAACACCTGCACTATCGAACAGCCAATACAGTAACTTCGCGGTTATCAGACACAGGCCAAAGACGATACCAAAGAACACAACACGGGAGACAAAAGAATCCACACCTTCACGGGCAAGGACTATCATGTTAAAGATCGCCCCAAAACAGAATGCCTGTAAAATGGCTGCCTTATAACGGTTTGTTTCCTGTTTTCCTGCTTCATAGATCCAGTCAAACCACTTGATAATCATACCAACGGCAACTGCACCAAGCGGTATAAAGAACACCCCGCCCATGACGACCAATGAACCGATCAAAGTCGGAGAAATTGCCAGACCAGAGTGATTATCCAGTACATCCCACGTAAAGTAGTTAGCTGTGTTCCAGACCAGATTAGGTCTGTCCGGCCAAACCCAGCCTGGAATAAAGACATAGAAGTCACGGATTATCGGCGCCAAACCCTGAAAATCAATTTTACGGTAGTTATCCAATAACAGAGCAAGATTCTCCCATGGAGAAAAGGTATCCCTGGTCAGATACAGGAAGGTATAAAAGGCTTCCTCACCACTCACATCAAGGCCATAGCGCTTTAATGCCAGCCAGAACATACCAACGATCCCCATGACTCCCGCCACAAGCAACATCCATAGGGTGATCCAACCCCGGACAATGCCAATAAACAGGAATAATGCAAACGCAATAATAATATTGGCCCGTGTTCCTCCGACGATGACATAAGTCAGAATACCAAACCCAACCGTTCCCACTAAAAAGCACAGCCAGCGGATCTTAGTCGGTTTCAGGAAAAACACTACCAACATGGCAGGGATGAAGAAATAGAAAAAGCGCTTAAGTGCCACCCCGGAAACTTGGCTGGAGAATATCTGACTATAAGACTGTAGCTTAAATAGCAGAAAACCGTTTTGCAGAAAGAAAGAGATAACAGTGAAGATCGCAATACCTGCCAACAGCAGCCAAGTCAGATTGGTTTCTACCCGATTCATGGTGAACAAAGGCTTACGAGATACAACCTTAATGGATGTTGTATCATCGTCAGGAATTCGATACCTGAGCCGTATTTTATAACTGACATAATAAATGGCATAAAAACAGCCCGACGCCAGTATCGCATGTAGCAATGAATCTACCGGCACTACCTGTACATCAAACTGAAAGACCAATAGGCTCGTCAGTGGAAAACCAAAATAAAATGTCAGTAAATAAAGTAATGAGAAAAAGATATTGAAGTTAAAACGAACACGTCGAAACTCCCGATACATCAATGTAAGAATGAAGATCAGCGAGATGGTGTAAACAACAAATAACCCACCGAATTGCGCCAAAGTCATTGAAACTCTCCAGATGCTTCCAATAAGGCAATTTTCCACCTTTCTACAAAATTAGGATCAAAAAAGGCTATCGCCTTTTTATCAAGAGACAGCATCTGACGCTGTGCTTCCTGCACCCAGTGCTTATTCAGCTCGTCACCATCAAACAGAATGGGGATTTGCTGTTCGGTTAAGTCTTGCCAGAATGGATTCTGACGACTCAAAACAAATGGAATACCTGACTGGATCAACTGGCAAAGAGTTCCTATTCCCTGCTGACGCTTAAAAATGAAATAGCCCAAATCACATTGACGCAGCAATGACAAGTAATCGTCAAAAGCCAGTTTTGTTTTCAATATCCGGATATTCTCAGCCTGGAATAACGACAATGCAGTTTGTTCTACATGTTGGATATAGGCTTGATTATTATCAGGGTAACCCATTGGCAAAATGAGATGGGCTTCTGTGCCAAATTGACGATGAATTTTATGCAATGCTTCAATATGACGATTGGATTTATCTCCCGAATTTCCCAACAGAATAGTGACTCCTTCAGATGAAAAGGATTTTTCCTTCACCACCAGTGAAGGTGCAATACGCGTTGGGAAATACAGCAGTGAAGCCGGTATATTAGGGTTGAACGCAGCGAAATGATTGAGATCGCCACGTGTAGCAAACACCTTTCCTACCCGTTTCTGTGCTAAACGACGTAACAGATAGAAAAAACGAAATTTAAGCTGACGGGAATCCTCATACAGATCAGCTCCCCATACATGCCACCAGAATTGATGACTTTTAATTTTTCCAATCAATAAAGCCATCCACAGTCCTGTATTGAACTGTCCATGAAAAAAGAAACGTCTGGCTCTGTCTTCTTGTGCCTGTGCTATGACGGCCTTCGACAGTGCCGCTTTACTCTCATAAACAGAGATGGTTAAAGCAGGATAATTCGCTGTTATCCATGAGTGCTCTTTCGCCACCACCATAAAACACGGTTTGGCTGGGAAATTTATTTCCTGTGCCAAGACGTCATTAAAAAAACGCAGTAGCGTTTGATTGTGATGTGGGATATCCGATCCCAAAACGTGGATTAAGGTTGTCATGCTCGTCCGCGATAAATAATAAATACGCTACAACAAAGAATAAAGTAAACAATATAAGTAGCCATATATGACTGAGCTGCTCCCAATGCCCCATTAATGGGGATCAGCCAATGAGAAAAACTGGTCAACAACAGAAATTGACTGACTTCAGCCAATACATAAAAACGCAGTGCTGCTTTCGCTATCACCAGATAACCAAAAACATAAGCACCAACTTTCAGAACATCACCTACCAACTGCCATACAAATAGATCCCGCATTGCGGTAAATTTATCAGAAAACAGTAGCCAAATAACAAAATCACGCAATAACCAGACTGAAAAGCTGGCAACTGCTACGGCCGGTAAGACAAATTTCAACGCCTTCATTACCTCACTGGCAATCTCGTTTTTATTTTCCAATCGGGAGAGGGTCGGCAGTAGATAAACCGTGAAAGAGGCCGTGATAAATTGTAAATAAGCATCTGAAATACTGCTCACGCCCTGCCAGATACCAACCTCTTCCCAGCTATAACGTTCTGCCATCAGGTTTCGCATCATGATGTAAGCAACTGGCAGTGTGATAGAAGTCAATAACGCCATCAGAGTGAACTTCCCCAAATTGCTGGCAATGGCACGATCCCAGATGGGTTTCAATGTCGAAAACGCAATAACTTTACGACGTTGAAGGATAACCACTGCCGGCAGCACTACCAAAGCAGGCACTAAAGCCAACCCTATCAGAGCACCTTCATAATCCCCTAACCAATAACAAAAGCTATAGGCAATTACACCAACCAAACTACCCAGTATTATCGCCAGTGCGTTTCCCTGAGCATCGCGAAGTCCCTTCAAAATAGCCAGAAAATAGTTGGCATAAGCGATTCCCATTTGAATAAATGCGAGCGCCTGCACAACCATTTTGTAATGGTTATGACCAAATAAACTGATACTGATGGTGTCGCTGAATAAGAAGAAAACTATCGCCAGCAGGGTAGAAGACCCCAAAATGATTGAGGATGATGTTCCCAATACTGTTCTGAGTTTTGCCGATTGCTGATGGTGTCTTACAACATAGTGTTCTGCAACGTATTTGGTAACACCGTTAAAGATCCCCGCACCAGACAGTACACCCAGAACAGTAATGAGTTGGCGGAAATTGCCCGCTTGCCCCACCCCTGTCGGGCCAAAGGAGACGGCCAGAAGTTTTACGACCAGTAACCCGACGCTAATCTTGATTAGTGTAGAGCCCGCCGTCCAGACTGAGGCTTTGGCAAGTGACATCAGGCAAAAAATTCCTTAATGCGGCTGATGACCCTCTGCTGTTCTTCATCAGTAATATTATAAAACATCGGCAAACGCACCAGACGCTCACTTTCGCTGGTGGTAAAGAGGTCTTCACCATGAAAATGACCACACTTCTCACCGGCAGGGCTGGTGTGCAACGCTACATAATGGAACACTGTCAGAATATCAGCCGCTTTCATATGGTTATTAAACTCTCTACGCTCTTCCACATCTTTCAGTTTGATATAGAACATATGCGCATTGTGCTCTACATTTTCTGGCACAATCGGCAGAGTTAAAAGCCCCTTCTCAGCCAATGGTTCCAAGGCCCGATAGTAGTTATCCCATAAGGTCAGGCGGCGCTGATTGATTTTTTCAGCAACTTCCAATTGTGCCCACAGGAAAGCGGCCTGTAAGTCAGACAACAGATAGCTGGAGCCAATGTCACGCCATGTGTATTTGTCCACTTGCCCACGGAAGAACTGCGTACGGTTAGTCCCTTTTTCACGAACAATCTCTGCGCGGGAGAACATGGACTTATCGTTGATCAATATTGCCCCGCCTTCACCTCCCGAAGAGTAATTTTTAGTCTCATGAAAGCTGAAACAGCCAATATGGCCAATGGTTCCTAACGCACGGCCTTTATAAGTGGACATGACACCCTGTGCAGCATCTTCCACGACATACAGATTGTATTTTTCTGCCAGTGCCAAGATGGTATCCATTTCACATGCTACCCCTGCATAATGCATTGGCACGATAGCACGGGTTTTATCAGTGATAGCAGCTTCAATCTTGGTTTCGTCAATATTCATCGTATCCGGACGGATATCCACGAACACAATTGTCGCTCCACGCAGCACAAACGCATTGGAAGTCGAAACGAATGTATAACTGGGCATGATAATTTCATCACCCGGCTGAATATTCAGCAGTATTGCCGCCATTTCTAATGCAGCGGTACAAGAGGGGGTCAACAGCACTTTTGAACTATGAAGAGTGCCTGAATAATTAAAACGCTTCTCCATCCACTCTTCACAACGTTTGGTAAAACCACCATCACCACACAATTTTCCACTGGCCATCGCCTGTTGCATATATTCCAGTTCAGTGCCAACTACCGGTGGTTTGTTAAATGGAATCATTTCGTCCTCTGTATAACCAATATGCAGTGCTTTCGATTATCGCACCACTACGTGTATAAAGGCGCAAGGCTGTGATGTTACTGATCTGTGTTGCAATTCTCAGCCGTTGTATCCTATGGTTCTGACACCACTGCTGCGCCGCCGACATCAATTTTTTTCCAATTCCCTGGTGATGCTTTCCCGGTAAAGCCGCCAGTAAACCTATTCGTGCTTCGTGGCAACCCATGTTTCTCATAGTGACAAAGCCAGCAAGCCCACCACACTCATCATTGACGAGCAAACATTCATGATCAAAGGTTCCCAGAACCGCGTTTTCAACCCAAGTCGCGTAAAAACGGCCACTGTCATCCGGTTGATACCAGGGGGCACGAAAGCGGCTGGTTGCAAACGCACGCAACGCTACAGCTTTCAATACCGGAATATCCGGTGGTGTTGCGGTTATCAACGCCTGATATTTATCACATTCTTCTGAACTGGCAGATAACGAACTGACAGATGATGAATTAACAGACAGCAGTAAATCCGCTTCGCCTTCCACCAGAGAGAAACCCAGAGCAGATAACTGATCAACCAAATAGAGTTGTTGCGCGGGCACTTTCGCCTGTACCAAAGCATATTCGTCCAACTGAGCTGTTGTTATTTGCCCCTTATTAGTCGACGAAAACTCCGATACGAAATTCAGACGGGCAGTAGATAAGCCAAAAAACTGGCTATCCCATGCCAAAGGCTCAATATCAGCGTAAACAGGTTCAACATGAATAGACATGGAGTAAATCCAGCAAATATTGACCGTAACCTGTTTTTGCCAACTCTGTCGCAGAGGCTCTTACTTGTTCCTCATCCATCCATCCATTGCGCCATGCGATCTCTTCCAGACAGGCAATTTTGAAACCCTGCCGTTTTTCGACTGTCTGAACAAACATACTGGCCTCAATCAGGCTATCGTGCGTGCCAGTATCTAACCAAGCAAACCCGCGCCCTAGCAGTTCAACATTCAGTTCTCCGCACTCCAGATACATTTGATTAATGCTGGTAATTTCCAGTTCACCACGGGCGGAAGGTTTCACCTGTTTAGCAAAATCCACGACTTTATTGTCATAAAAATAGAGTCCGGTTACTGCCCAATTTGATTTTGGCTGCGCTGGCTTTTCTTCAATGGAAAGTACACGGTACTGTTCATCAAATTCTACAACCCCAAACCGTTCAGGATCCATAACCTGATAACCAAATACTGTTGCTCCGTGCCCGCGAGCCGCAACACTTTGCAGTTTAGGACTGAATGCCTGACCAAAGTAGATATTGTCACCAAGCACCAGACAGCAGGCATCATCGCCAATAAACTCTTCGCCAATCAGAAATGCCTGTGCCAAACCATCTGGTGAAGGTTGTACCGCATAGCTCAGGTGAATACCACAACGATCACCATCACCCAATAACCGTTTGAAAGCAGGCAGATCTTCCGCAGTAGAAATAATCAGTATGTCGCGTATTCCTGCCAGCATTAAGACTGACAACGGATAGTAGATCATTGGCTTATCATAAATAGGCAGTAACTGCTTTGATACACCACGTGTTATTGGATAGAGACGAGTACCAGAGCCACCTGCCAGTATAATTCCTTTCATGCTATCCCCCAGACGGGTTTATTCATTCCCGCAGTGATCAACCAAACCAAGACGTTCCCCTGCATAAGAGCCGTCTTGAACACTACGCCACCAACCCTCATTTTCCAGATACCATTGCACCGTCTTACGAATACCAGATTCAAATGTCTCCTGTGGTGTCCATCCCAATTCACGCTCAATTTTTGCTGCATCAATGGCATAGCGCATATCGTGTCCCGGACGATCAGTGACATAAGTGATAAGCTCACGATAAAAAGCAACACCTACTGGCTTTTCCGGACGCAACTCTTCCAGTAATTGGCAGATAGTTTCCACAACATCAATATTCCGGCGCTCATTGTGGCCGCCAATATTATAGGTTTCACCAGGTCTTGCCCTGGTAACCACCAAATGTAGTGCCCGTGCATGATCTTCTACATATAGCCAGTCACGGATTTGCTCTCCCTTACCATAAACGGGCAAAGGTTTACCTGCCAACGCATTCAGGATCATCAGAGGGATCAGTTTTTCCGGGAAATGGTAAGGCCCATAGTTATTCGAACAGTTAGTGATCACTGTCGGTAAACCATAAGTACGACGCCACGCTCTGACCAGATGATCACTGGATGCTTTCGATGCAGAATAAGGGCTACTCGGTGCATAAGGTGTCGTTTCTGTGAAAAAGCCTTCATCACCATGCAAATCACCATATACTTCATCGGTTGAAATATGGTGGAAACGAAATGCAGCCTGCTTATCCTGATCCAACTGCTGCCAGAACATCCGGGCAGCTTCTAATAAGGTATAAGTGCCAATGATATTGGTTTCGATAAAAGCCGCTGGCCCATCTATGGAGCGGTCAACATGACTCTCTGCCGCCAAGTGCATCACTGCATCAGGTTGATATTGCTGAAAGATATGATCTAAAGCATCACGATGACAGATATCCACCCGCTCAAACGCATAACGAGGATGCCCGGCAACCGGAGCCAATGACTCAAGATTGCCAGCATAAGTTAGGCTATCGACAACAACGACGCTGTCTTCAGTATGATTAATAATATGACGAACCACCGCTGAGCCGATAAAACCCGCACCACCAGTAATCAGAATACGTTTCAACGCCAAACTCCTTTGGTATCAACAACCCATTTTTGTTTTATTTGTTTGCCATTAATGGCCTTAAACTGGCTATGATCCACCAACATTAACACAACATCGGCCTCTTCCAGTGCCTGTTGCAAATCTACCAGTTCCACGACGTCCTTCAGTGAATAAGGCAAGCTATGAATATTCGGCTCAACCGCGAGGGTGGAGCCAGCATGCCACTGTGCGACCATTTTGGTGATATGAACTGCCGGGCTTTCCCGTAAATCATCAATATTTGATTTAAATGCCAGACCAAAACAGGCGATTTTAACTTCACTTGCCCGTTTGCCACTTTCAACTAAACAGTCCGCTACCGCAGCTTTTACTTGATCAACGACCCAGAGTGGCTTGCTATCATTCACAAGGCGGGCAGTATGAATCAAACGGGATTGTGCAGGATTCTGTGACACAATAAACCATGGATCGACGGCAATACAGTGACCACCAACCCCAGGGCCTGGTTGCAGGATATTAACGCGAGGATGCCGATTTGCCAGACTGATTAATTCCCAGACATTAATCCCCTGTTCAGCACAGATAAGCGAAAGTTCATTAGCAAATGCAATGTTAACATCCCGAAAACTGTTCTCTGTCAGTTTACACATTTCCGCAGTTCTGGCATTGGTGACAACACATTCGCCTTCAAGGAAAATTTTATACAGTTCGCTTGCTCTGGAAGACGATTTTGGTGTCATACCACCCACAACGCGATCATTTTTGACCAGCTCCACCATGACCTGCCCCGGTAGTACTCGCTCAGGGCAATACGCAATATCAATGTCTGAATTTTCCCCTGCCTGCTGTGGAAAGGAAAGATCGGGGCGTACTTCTGCCAACCACTCCGCCATCTGTTCAGTCGCGCCAACAGGTGATGTTGATTCCAGAATAATCAAATTCCCTTTTTGCAAAACAGGAGCAATAGATTCTGCCGCCGCGCGAACATAAGCCATATCAGGCTCGTGAGCTCCCTTAAAAGGCGTGGGAACTGCGATTAAAAATGCATCGGCGGGTTGAGGGGAAGACACTGCTTTCAGATAGCCATCTTCAACAGCGGTTTTGACTACTATATCCAAATCAGGTTCAACAATATGGATCTCTCCACGATTAATCGTCTCCACTGCATGTTGATTAACATCAACACCAATAACCGTTTTCTGGCGAGACGCAAATGCTGCCGCAGTAGGCAAACCGATATAACCAAGACCGATCACAGAAATTGTTTCAAAGCTCATAATGTCACCTGATTTTTCTTCAATACTTCCAGAATTCGCTGACAAGCCTTGCCATCACCGTAAGGGTTATGAGCTCGGCTCATCTGTTGATAGGCAGAGTCATCCGTCAACAAACGTGTGACTTCATCAACGATAGTTTGGGTTTTTGTTCCTACCAATCGCACTGTACCAGCATCCACTGCTTCTGGTCGCTCTGTGGTATTACGCATGACCAGAACGGGTTTTCCAAGTGAAGGCGCTTCTTCCTGAATCCCGCCTGAGTCGGTGAGTATCAGATAGGCATGATCCATCAAATAAACAAATGGCAGATAGTCTTGTGGATTGATAAGAATAACATTATCAATATCATGCAGAATGCGTTTTACTGGCTCACACACATTAGGATTCAGGTGAACAGGATAAACGACCTGCACATCAGGATGCATTCTGGCAATGTGCGCCAACGCTTCACAAATCCGCTCAAACCCACCACCAAAATTCTCACGGCGGTGGCCTGTCACCAGGATCATTTTCTTATTGGGATCAATAAAGGGATAAAGCTCAGCAAATTGCTCACTCAACACGGCATCATTCATAATGCGGTCACGTACCCAAAGCAAAGCATCAATGACCGTATTACCCGTGACAAAAATAGCGTTATCTGCAATTGATTCTTGCAAGAGATTGTTGCGAGAGTTTTCCGTCGGCGCGAAATGGTACGTCGCCAGATGACCAGCAATCTTACGATTAGCCTCTTCCGGCCACGGAGAATACAGATCACCAGTTCTCAATCCGGCTTCAACATGACCTACCGGAATACGTTGGTAAAAAGCGGCCAGACTGGTTGCCATTGTCGTTGTCGTATCGCCATGTACCAGCACCACATCTGGCTTGAACTCACTTAATACAGGCTTCATGGATTCAAGTATCCGGCAGGTAATATCCGTGAGATCCTGCCCTTGTTTCATAATATTGAGATCAAAATCAGGCTTGACCCCAAATAAGTGCAGTACTTGATCCAACATTTCCCTATGCTGTGCAGTGACACAAACTTTTGCCTCAAAAGCACTATCCCTGGCCAAAGCATGTACCAATGGTGCCATTTTGATGGCTTCCGGGCGAGTACCAAACACAGTCAACACTTTCACAGTGGCTCTCTTATTTTGTCAATCATTGCTGGTAATTCCACAAAGGGATATTTGTTGCGCTTACTTTCATCCCTGCTTCCAATATATATGTGTATACAAAATACAGGCCATCTGAAACAGCCATTCATTTTTTCTTGCGATAAATGAAATTTACGTAGTTATCATATATATAAAATTATGTACGTGAACGCCTCGCTAATGCGACTCCAGCTCCAACCAACATACCGATAGCTCCCCACAGAATCATCATAAATGCACGGCGAGGACTGTCTCTGTTGACAGGTTCTTCAGGTGTTCTGAGATAACGGTAGGTCTGAAAAATATTCTGCAAAGTAGGACCAACATTTAGGGTCGCCAACATTGCTATATTTTGATCATAATCGATGCTGTAATTGGGACCTGTAGCTTGCAAAGTTTCGAGTTGTGCTTGCAGCAATGGTACTCCCAACATGAACATTTTAGATTCAGGCACTTCATCAAGAGGGATGTTCGTCTGATTACGCTGAATGCCCTGTTTTTCAGCAACCTTCAATGATTGCTGCAAGACATTCAACTCACGGTTATACATTGCTTTGGCCACCATTTCTTGTCGTTTGACCAACGCTTTCATTGATTGAGTACGTGTAGCCCACGCACCTTTAATTTCATTGTTCAGGTGGGTACTTGCGCGCTGATTGGCAAAAGCAATATATTCCCGCAGCAATCGGTTGGCATCTATTGCTGTTTCTGCCGTTAATTTAATGTGTTCATTCTGCGCATTTTTCTCATTACGCCGTGTCACCTGAATATTGTTGATCAATTCTTCCAGTAACACGGCATCCGCTTTACTATTACCGTCTTGACGCTGTTTGTAATAATTGGAATGAAGCCAGAATTCACGACGGGTATCATATGCTTCAACTTGCGTCATGAACTCTTTATATGCACCATCGGGAATAGTCGGTAACTGGGCTTCCGGCGAAGCATTAATGTGAGTATCTAAATTGCGCAGAAACTGCTGTTGTGAATAATAGCTCCCCAGATTATTCGTCGTCGGTAAATCTACAATAGCGGTTGCACTCCATTTTTGCTGCATCAGATACGATGCAGCCAGAGCGACAGCAGCGAAAATAATTGCCAGTGCGATAATCCATATCTTTCCACGCCACAGAGCATAACATAGTGCACGAATATCCAGTTCATGCTCTATAGCCGCCTGACCCTGATTAGATTTCGTTTCTGAGTTTTTCACTGCGCCAAACCTCTTTGATAAGCCGATTATTTTTTAATGATGGCTTGCAACCCGACGCATCCGACGTTTACATCGTTTGATAAAACGAGCAACCCGCCATGCTCTTTTGATGCAATAGCCATACAATATAAATGCAAGCAAAAACAATGCCAACATTACCCATTCAGGCACAAAACTTAACCGTTCACCTATAATGCCTACTCCGGCCAGTAAAGCTGCTGCCGCAGTAATTAAGACGAATGCCTGACGGGAAGTAAAACCTGCGCGCATGATCAAGTGATGAATATGCTGACGATCCGGTGAAAATGGACTCATGCCCTTGCGCAGTCGGCGGTACATAATCGCAACCATATCCATCAATGGGATAGCAATGATCCATAATGCTGTCACAGGGTTAATAGAGCGATTTTCCCCTTGGGTCACCTCAGTCAACAACCAAATGATGGTGAAACCAATCAGTGTACTTCCAGCGTCCCCCATAAAGACTTTGAAGCGTTTACCAAGCAGGCCCAGATTGAGAAAAATATAAGGCAATATCCCGGCTATAAACGCAAAGCACCAAAATGCCAAAGCAGTATTGCCACTTTCATAAAGCAAAATACCTAATGCACCGAAAGAGATGCAAGACAATCCCCCCAATAAACCATCAATGCCATCCATCATGTTAAAAGCATTAATGGCAGCCCAAACCGCAAACAGAGTAACCACATAACTAAATGGGCCTAATACCATCTCCCATGGTCCAAACGCATCCCCCAAACTTTCTAACTTAAGCCCAGAGAAATACATCATACTAATGCCTACTAAAGCTTGAATTGTTGCCCGGACTTTTACACTAAGATCAAAGCGATCATCCAATGCACCAACAAAAACTAATGCCCCCGCACAAGATAAGTACACCCACTTATGAGGGATAAATTCTTTTGTTATAGCAAAACCAAAACAAATCCCCAAAAAGATAGATATTCCCCCTACCAGAGGTATTACCCCATGATGACATTTACGATAATTAGGCTTATCAACAAGACCGATCCGCTGTGCTAACTTACGCGCCCCAAACAAAAATATAAATGAGAATATAAATACGCATAAGATTTCAGCAGCTATACTGGGAATATTCACAATAATAACTCTCTGCAAAAATAACAGTAGGTCATCTAGTATTCATTGACTCTTATATTTCCTTTAATATCAAACTCACTCAATAAGTATCTAGTCAACAAAAAGATGCCTACAATGTAGGAAATTTACACATTAGTAAAGACAGTCATAGATCGTGATCAATCATTATTTGCGGAGTATCTATGAAGCACCGTAAGGGAACACGTATCTAAAAAAAGGAAAGCAAAATACATGCCATCTTTACGATTAAATTAAACCATCAATAAAAAACGCCACAAAAAGTGGCGTTTTGAAGAAGTGATCGCTTAACTATTTTTATTTATGGAGTGCGAATTTTTGTTTACAGACTACGAACGTTTCATAAAGTCGAAGAATTCTTCGTTTGTTTTTGTCATAGCCAGCTTGTTAATAAGGAATTCCATTGCATCAATTTCACCCATCGGATGAATGATTTTGCGCAATATCCACATCTTCTGTAATTCGTCTTGCGCAGTGAGCAACTCTTCTTTACGTGTACCAGAGCGATTATAGTCGATAGCAGGGAAAACACGTTTTTCCGCAATCTTACGGGACAGGTGTAACTCCATGTTACCTGTACCTTTAAATTCTTCGTAAATAACCTCATCCATCTTAGAACCGGTATCAACCAAAGCTGTCGCGATGATAGTCAAGCTACCACCTTCTTCAACATTACGTGCCGCACCGAAGAAGCGTTTTGGACGATGCAGCGCGTTTGCATCCACACCACCGGTCAATACCTTACCGGAAGCAGGAACAACGGTGTTATAGGCACGGGCCAGGCGGGTTATAGAGTCTAACAGGATAATAACGTCTTTTTTGTGTTCAACCAGACGTTTTGCTTTTTCGATCACCATTTCAGCCACTTGAACGTGGCGGGAAGCCGGCTCATCAAAAGTAGAAGCGATAACTTCACCTTTTACCAGACGCTGCATCTCGGTGACTTCTTCCGGACGTTCATCGATCAGCAACACCATCAACACGCAATCTGGATAATTGTGGGCAATATTAGCCGCGATGTTTTGCAGCAACATGGTCTTACCCGCTTTTGGTGGAGCAACAATCAGACCACGCTGACCACGACCAATAGGCGCTGCCAAATCCAGAACTCGAGCAGTCAAATCTTCAGTAGAACCATTACCACGTTCCATACGTAACCGGCTGTTAGCATGGAGAGGAGTCAAGTTCTCAAACAGGATCTTACTACGGGCATTTTCAGGTTTATCGAAGTTAACTTCATTAACTTTCAACAAAGCAAAATAACGTTCACCTTCTTTTGGTGGGCGGATTTTACCTGAAATGGTGTCACCAGTGCGGAGATTAAAACGGCGAATTTGACTAGGAGAAACGTAGATATCATCGGGACCTGCAAGGTAGGAGCTGTCTGCTGAGCGGAGGAAACCGAATCCATCCTGCAATATCTCCAGCACACCATCTCCGAAAATATCTTCTCCACTCTTCGCATGCTGTTTGAGGATAGAGAAGATAATATCTTGTTTGCGCATACGAGCCAGGTTTTCCAGCCCCATATTTTCGCCGAGAGTGATCAACTCTGATACCGGCGTATTCTTTAATTCGGTAAGATTCATAATGGTGGGTTCTTTAACTCGGGGTATATCTCGAACTATGAACGTGAATGGTATGGCAGCGTTATCGGTGCCTGTTTATTTGTACCCAAAACAAATACAACCCCTTAACATATTAATTTATATTACAAGGCAATAGTCTGAAGTACGCTAATTGATTTCAAAATAAGGCTAACAAACTGTTAAAACACAACCAAGATAACAATAACGAAATGTGATTAACTTCAATACAAGAGCTATCTCAGTGTAAGTAATGTTTCAGCAAATACTGTTTAACAATATTGTCTTAGTAAACATTATCTCAGCAAAAAAATTCAGTAAAAGAAGACTTCGACATAAAACGCCCAGTACGAAAACATCATCGGGATGTTCAGCATAAAGACGTCTTCAGCACCAAGCTATATACTGAATGGCTCACTATATATGCTTTCAGATACTCTACTAAATACGATATGCTATCAGATATTTCAAGGTGATCCAGAGATAACAGATTTATCAGACACTATAGATTGTTTAGTATGTAACATGCCTGGTGTCAATTCTTCATATAAATTATGAGAATCTTTCTAACGCATGTTTCATATAAGCACGTGGCAGCTAACTTACCATGCTTCGTTGCGGACGTCTAGCTGTCAATAAGATAAATCACTTTATCTGCTAAACGCCCCTAATTACTGTGAGCTAACTCTAAGTTAGAAGTGTGGTTCCAAAAATTCTTTCAGTTGAGTTTTTGACAAAGCTCCAACTTTCACCGCAACTTTTTCGCCGTCTTTGAACAAAATCATTGTCGGAATGCCACGAATACCGAATTTCGGCGCAGTTTCGGTATGATCATCAACATTCAATTTAGCAACGGTCAGTTTACCTGTATACTCAACAGCAATTTCATCCAGAATAGGAGCAACCATTTTACAAGGGCCACACCATTCAGCCCAGAAATCAACCAAGACGACACCATCTAATTTCAGTTTATCTCCATTAAAGTCACTGTCAGCCAGATGAATAACACCAGCATTCACAATCTTTTCACTCATTATTTGGACTCCAAAGTAAAATCTTTTACGTTATCAGTGTACATTAACCAATATAAGGTGTCTTTATTTCAGCGGATACACTTTCTTAAAGCAATAGTTAGCTGATATTCTACCACACTATGAGCAAAACACATTTGACAGAAAAGAAGTTTTCCGACTTCGCATTGCACCCCAAAGTCATTGAATCCCTTAATAAAAAAGGGTTTTCCAACTGTACACCGATACAGGCGCTAACATTGCCTTTTACTGTCGAAGGCCAAGATGTTGCGGGGCAAGCACAAACCGGAACGGGCAAGACGCTCGCATTTCTGGCGTCTACTTTTCATTATTTACTGACTCATCCCGCCAAGGCGGAGCATAAAACCAATCAACCAAGAGCGTTGATTATGGCTCCGACCCGTGAGCTGGCCGTTCAGATCTACTCTGATGCAGAAGAGCTAGCTGAAGTCACAGGGTTAAAAATGGGGCTAGCTTACGGTGGAGATGGCTATGATAAACAGCTAAAGGTGCTGGAATCTGGCGTTGATATCGTCATTGGCACAACAGGTCGTCTTATTGATTACGCCAAACAGGGATATATCAATCTTGGTGCTATTCAAGTTGTTGTACTGGATGAGGCCGATCGCATGTACGATCTCGGTTTTATCAAAGATATCCGTTGGTTATTCCGTCGGATGCCTACGGCAACTGAACGCATGAATCTGTTGTTCTCCGCTACCCTATCTTATCGGGTGCGTGAACTGGCCTTCGAACAGATGAACAATCCTGAATATGTGGAAGTGGAACCATTGCAGAAAACCGGGCACCGCATCCAGGAAGAGCTTTTTTATCCTTCTAATGAAGAAAAAATGCGTCTGTTACAGACCTTATTGGAAGAAGAGTGGCCTGACCGCTGCATTATTTTCGCGAATACCAAACACCGCTGTGAAGATATCTGGGCTCATCTGGCTGCCGATGGACATCGTGTCGGCCTGCTGACAGGTGATGTAGCACAGAAAAAACGCCTGCGCATATTGGAAGAATTCAGTCTGGGTAATCTGGATATTTTGGTCGCCACCGACGTTGCTGCACGTGGGCTGCATATTCCTTCCGTAACACACGTGTTTAACTATGATTTACCGGATGACTGTGAAGATTACGTTCATCGTATTGGCCGAACTGGCCGTGCCGGCGAAAGCGGCCATTCAATCAGTCTGGCCTGTGAAGAATATGCGCTGAACCTGCCAGCCATTGAAGAATATATCCAGCATCAGATCCCTATGAGCAAATATAACAGCGATGCATTACTGAAAGATTTACCAGTGCCCAAACGCCGCAACCGCGCACGTTCAGGAGGACATCCGCGCCGTACCAATATGACGCGCCGTGGTAATACTGTTCATAATCGTAAACGCAATTCGTAACCGTAATGTTCAGGCTGATTAACATAATTCTGGAATAACAAAATGCTGAGTTCTTCGCTCTATGCCGCTATCGATTTAGGCTCAAACAGTTTTCATATGCTGGTTGTCCGCAAAGTATCCGATAGTATTCAAGTGGTCGCCCGCATTAAACGTAAAGTCAGGCTGGCCACTGGGTTGGATAAAAATAACCATTTATCCCAACAGGCAATGGAGCGGGGATGGCAATGCCTTCGCCTTTTTGCAGAATATTTGCAGGATATCCCTACTCTACAGATCTGCGTTGTCGCTACAGCAACATTGCGACTTGCCGAAAATTCCAATGAATTTGTTGGTAAGGCCTCTAAAATATTAGGTACTCCGGTTAAAGTCATCAAAGGTGAAGAAGAAGCTCGGCTGATTTATCAAGGTGTTGCCCACACTACAGGTGGGCCGGAAAAACGCCTCGTGGTGGATATTGGTGGCGGCAGTACAGAACTCGTTACAGGTACTGGTGCAAAGGCTACACAGTTATTCAGCCTTGAAATGGGCTGTGTTACCTGGCTCGAGCGCTATTTCAATGATCGCAGTCTGACAGAAGAGAACTTTGCTAAAGCAGAAACAGCCGCTCACCATATTCTTACTCCTGTTATCACAGCTCTTCTAGAACAAGGCTGGCAGATTTGTGTCGGAGCATCAGGTACAGTGCAGGCTCTCCAGGAGATCATGATTGCCCAAGGTATGGATGAACTTATCACCCTGTCCAAATTGCAACAGCTTAAATCTAAGGCGATTGAATGCGGAAAACTGGAAGAACTGGAGATAGATGGCCTGACACTAGAGCGGGCATTGGTTTTTCCAAGTGGTTTGGCAATCCTGATTGCTATCTTTCAGGCTTTAGGTATCGAGAGTATGACTCTGGCAGGAGGTGCACTGCGTGAGGGGCTGGTTTATGGCATGCTGGAACTTCCTGTCGAGCGAGACATCCGTGCCAGAACTTTACAAGATATTCAACAACGCTTTCAGGTCGATACCGAACAAGCACAGCGAGTCAGACAACTAGCAGAGTCTTTTTTTCAACAAATCGCTAAGACGTGGGAATTGGATGAGCGATGTCGGGAACTGTTAGTCAGCGCTTGTTTGCTCCATGAAATCGGCTTGTGTATCGATTTTCGTCAAGGGCCAGCTCATTCTGCTTATCTGATCAGCCACTTAGACCTACCCGGCTATACTCCTGCTCAAAAGCGCTTACTAGCGACATTGTCGAAAAATCAAAGTGGCTCCATCAATCTGGCATCATTAAGTCAACAAAATGCGTTACCGACCTTACTGGCACTGCGGTTATGCCGTTTATTGCGCCTTGCCATTATCTTTGCTAGCTGTCGGCGGGATGATTCTTTAACAACTCTGCGTTTGCGGGCAGAAAATGACATACTTATTATTACTCTCCCCCATCAATGGCAAACACAACATCCTCTCAGTACCGAAACATTACAGCAAGAAGTCAAATGGCAAAGTTATAGTCAATGGCCACTAGTTATTGAAGAGCAATTTATTGAAGCAGAATAATTCCAATTTACGGTAATGATGCATTCTAATAACTCTTCACTTACAAGAAAAAACGAAGGAAAAGCGCCCCCAGTAACATCACTGGTGATGAAACTGGGGTAAGGATATTAACCTGCTTAGTTACCACTATTTTTTTGTCCAAGGCCAAAACGGGATTTGATATCCGCAAGACGTGATTGCCCCCGTTTCATACGTTCTTCTGCACTAATGATTTTCTTACCTTGTGGCCAATCCAGATCATCTTGTGGCAACTCTAACAAAAATCGGCTCGGTTCAGGACGGATCAATTCTCCATACTGACGACGCTCTTTACTGAGGGTAAAAAAGAGTTCCCGTTGCGCACGGGTAATACCGACATAAGCCAAACGCCGTTCTTCTTCGATATTATCTTCATCAATACTGCTTTGATGTGGTAATAACCCTTCCTCCATTCCTACCAGAAAAACATAAGGAAATTCCAGGCCTTTGGAAGCATGCAACGTCATAAGCTGAACCTGATCCAGTTCCTCATCTTCTTCACTTCGCTCCAGCATATCCCGTAAAGTAAAGCGAGCCACAACCTGAGAAAGTGTCATGGGTTCATTCAGATCATCACCTTCAAGCATTTCACTCATCCAAGTGAAAAGCTGATTGACATTTTTCATCCTCATTTCAGCAGCCTTAGGGCTAGGGGAGTTCTCATACAGCCAACTTTCATAATCCATACCGTGTAATAAATCCCTTACGGCCAACAATGGCTCACGCTCTGCTTGACAGGAAATTTCATCCATCCAGTGGGTAAAACGCTGTAGAGCAGCCAATCCGCGACTGGACAAATTCTGCTCTAAACCAAGGTCGAAACTGGCATGATACAAGCTTTTGTTACGCTGCTTTGCCCATTCTCCCAATTTCTGAATCGTCACTGGCCCTATTTCCCGACGTGGGGTATTGACGATCCGTAAAAATGCACTGTCATCATCAGGATTAGTTATTACTCGCAGGTAAGAGAGCAAATCCTTAATTTCCGGCCGGGAAAAAAACGACGTTCCACCAGAAATGCGGTAAGGAATGCGGTTTTGCATCAGCATCTTTTCAAAGATACGGGATTGATGATTACCACGGTATAAAATAGCGTAATCTTTATACTCGGTTTTATTGATAAAGTGATGAGCGATCAATTCCCCTACGACGCGCTCAGCTTCATGATCTTCATTATTTGCTTCGATCACACGTAGAGGATCGCCATAGCCCAACTCAGAAAAAAGTTTCTTCTCAAATACATGAAGATTATTCGCAATCAGGATATTTGCCGATTTCAGTATTCTCCCTGATGAGCGATAATTCTGCTCCAGCTTGATCACATTGAGCTGTGGGAAATCTTCCTTTAGCAGGATTAGGTTTTGTGGACGAGCACCGCGCCATGAATAAATTGACTGGTCATCATCACCGACAACGGTAAAACGCGCCCGGTTACCTACCAGTAACTTCACCAGTTGATACTGACTGGTATTGGTATCCTGATATTCATCCACCAGCAAGTAACGAATTCTGTTTTGCCAACGCTCCCTGACTTCTTCGTCCCGCATTAACAACAGTGTTGGTTTAGTAATCAGATCATCAAAATCAAGAACATTGCAACTGTTCAGATGTAAATCGTAACGACGATAGCACTCTGCAAACTGATGTTCTTGAGCTGAACGAGCTTGTCTCATCACCTGTTCCGGTGACATCAGGTCATTCTTCCAGTTGGAGATATTTGAGATGAGTTTTTGTAGTAGATCTTTATCTTCTTCCAATAAATCCGCGGTCAGATCTTTCAACAATGCCATTTGATCCTGATCATCGAACAGAGAAAAGTTACTCTTCATTCCAAGTGCTTTATATTCACGCTTGACGATCTCCAGCCCTAACGTATGGAATGTTGAGATTATTAATCCCTTAGTTTCCTTACGACCCAATGTTTGGGCTACACGCTCTTTCATTTCGCGTGCGGCTTTATTGGTAAAAGTCACAGCCGCAATATGACGGGCTTGATAACCACAAATACGGATCAAGTGGGCTATTTTATTGGTGATAACTCTGGTCTTACCGGAGCCTGCACCCGCCAGAACCAAACAAGGCCCTGTGACAAACTCAACCGCTTGTTGTTGGCTAGGATTTAATCGCATACTGTTTTGAAGGTTATGTCAGGATGAAAGATCAAGGAGCGAAATTGTAGCAGAAAGCAGCACAGGAAGGAGATTTTCTTTACAGCAAGGAGTTACTACTAAATAAAATAATCAATCTACTTCAGTTAGCTATTTTCACAAGATGGAAGTATGCGTAAAAGATGTATTAAAATAACAGAAATAAAAATATAACAACACCCCATTTTCAATGGAAAGCCTGCAAAAAAATAATAAATAGCCTTATTTTAAAATGAATAAACAATAAACAACAAACTCTATCCAATTAATTATATTATCTTTTTTCAATTACTCATTAATCATGATATCCATCAATCAAAAATAATTATTTTAGCAGTGACCATATTCACTGTTCTTCCATAGATTTATTACTTTCCTATATGTAATAGTAGTTATCAAAGCATTGTAAAAATAACATCAGTTTGATCTGTTTGATTGGTATAGCAATAATAAATTTTTTATTTTTAAAATAGTCAGCCAAAGAGGATACAATATGTTACGCAAAACAGGTTTTTTCTTTGATGAAAGCTGTTTCTGGCACACTACCGGATTACAACACGTCGTAACGCTTCCAGTTGGCGGATGGGTACAACCACCATCCGGAGCAGGTCATGCCGAGTCACCAGAAACTAAGCGCAGAATGAAAAATTTAATGGATGTTTCTGGCTTAAGCCACTCATTACAACTGTTAGGGGCTGATCCTATTGATGAAACAACCTTAAAGCTTATCCATTCAGATACGTACTTACAGAATTTTAAGTCGCTGAGCGATTATGGTACAGGTATGCTTGGTTCTGAAGCCTTTGTAGGACCAGGCAGTTATGAAATCGCCAAATTATCTGCTGGATTAGCCTGTGCGGCAGTGGAAGCCGTTCTGCATGGTGAACTGGACAACGCTTATAGTCTGTCCCGTCCACCCGGACACCATTGTCTGCCAGATAAAGCCATGGGATTTTGTTACCTTGCCAATATCCCCCTTGCCATTGAGCGGGCCAAAAAGCAGTTTGGGCTTGGCCGGGTCGCAGTCGTTGACTGGGATGTTCATCACGGTAACGGAACACAACATATCTTTTGGGAACGTGATGATGTTTTGACAATTTCATTGCATCAGGATGGTTGTTACCCCGAAGGGTACAGTGGTGAAGATGATATCGGTGCAGGTAAAGGAAAAGGCTTCAATATCAATATTCCACTCATGGCAGGAGCCGGGCACAATAGTTATATGTATGCTATGGATCAAATCGTTCTTCCCGCATTACAGCGTTATCAACCCGAATTGATTATTGTCGCCTGTGGATATGATGCCAACGCCTTAGATCCACTTGCCAGAATGCAGCTCCATAGTGAGAGTTTCCGGGAAATGACGCGTAAAATACAGCAGGCAGCAGATGCATTATGCGATGGCAAACTGGTTGTCGTACATGAAGGTGGTTATTCCGAACTTTATGTACCGTTCTGTGGTTTGGCCGTACTGGAAGAATTGAGCGGTGTCCGCACCCAAGTTCAGGATCCTTTACTGAACATGATTACGGCTCAACAACCGAGAGAACATTTTGATACATTCCAGCGCCAGGAAATTGATGAACTGAAACAAAGATTTAACCTGTAACTGAGATTAAAATTATGCCCGATACACAATACCGAATATCGGGCATACAATAGATTGGCATTATCAGTAGGTATTATCCGCCGACAGCAATACGTTTCATATCTGTCATATAACCACGTAAAGTCCGGCCTACAACCTCAATTGGGTGGTTACGGATAGCGTCATTAATATCGCGTAATTGGCCATTATCGATACCTTTATCAACAATGGCCTTGCCTAAATCCCCGGTTTGTAGGGTTGGCATGAATTTTTCCTGCAATAATGGCACCGCAACATAGGAAAACAAGTAGTTACCATATTCTGCCGTATCAGAAATCACTACGTTCATTTCATAGAGACGCTTCCGGGCAATGGTATTCGCAATTAATGGCAGTTCATGTAGTGATTCATAATAAGCGGATTCTTCAATAATGCCTGAATCTACCATTGTATCGAATGCCAGTTCTACCCCGGCTTTAACCATAGCAACCATCAGTACGCCATGATCAAAGTATTCTTGCTCGCTAATATGACCGTTGTAATCAGGATAGTTCTCGAATGGCGTTTGACCTGTTTCTGCACGCCAGGTCAGCAGATCTTTGTCATCATTCGCCCAGTCAGCCATCATAGTGGAAGAGAATTTAGCAGAAATAATGTCATCCATATGTTTTTGGAACAGTGGAGTTAAAATGGTTTTCAACTGTTCAGAAAGGGCATAAGCACGCAGTTTTGCTGGATTAGAGAGCCTGTCCATCATCAAGGTAATGCCACCTTGTTTCAGGGCTTCAGTGATAGTTTCCCAACCAAACTGGATCAATTTACCCGCATAACCTGGATCTGCGCCATCAGCCACTAGCTTGTCATAACACAACAGGGAACCCGCCTGTAACATCCCACACAAAATCGTTTGCTCACCCATCAAATCAGATTTCACTTCTGCCACAAAAGAGGATTCCAGAACTCCTGCTCGATGACCGCCAGTTGCGGCTGCCCATGCTTTCGCAATTGCCATGCCTTCGCCTTTTGCATCATTTTCCGGATGGATAGCAATCAGAGTAGGAACACCAAAGCCACGCTTATATTCTTCACGCACTTCCGTTCCTGGGCACTTCGGAGCAACCATCACAACCGTGATGTCTTTACGGATCTGCTCACCCACTTCGACAATATTAAAACCGTGGGAATACCCCAAAGCCGCACCGGTTTTCATTAACGGCTGAACGGCCTGTACAACCGCAGAGTGCTGTTTGTCTGGGGTCAGGTTAATGACCAAATCAGCTTGTGGGATCAATTCCTCATATGTGCCGACGTTGAAACCATTTTCAGTTGCCTTACGCCATGATGCACGTTTCTCTGCAATGGCTTCTTTACGCAGAGCATACGCAATATCCAGGCCAGAATCACGCATATTCAGCCCCTGATTCAATCCTTGCGCACCACAGCCGACAATCACCACTTTCTTGCCTTTTAAATACCCTGCCTCGTCAGCAAATTCTTCCCGTGTCATAAAACGACATTTGCCTAACTGCGCCAATTTCTGGCGTAAGTTCAATGTATCAAAATAATTAGCCATGGTGACTCCGATATAATTAGGTGTGATGTTGTTTGCATAAAGTCAATATATGACATGAAATCCATTGCTTAAATTGATATATTGACAAGACTATATTGCAATTTACGCAACATGTCTTTTTTGTAACAATCGTCCACCATACGACGGATATATAGCAAAAAAACCCAGAAAAAGGCAAAAGAACGATGGACTTACGTGATCTAAAACTGTTTTTGCATCTTACAGAAAGTTGTCATTTTGGTCGTACAGCTAAAGCCATGCATGTCAGTCCATCCACACTTTCACGCCAAATTCAACGCATTGAAGAACAATTGGGGCACTCACTATTTCTGCGAGATAATCGGACAGTAAAACTGACCTTCGCAGGGGAGCAATTAAAGCAATTTGCCCAACAAACTCTGCTGCAATATCAGCAATTACTCCATTCACTGAATCACCAAAGCCCATCTTTAACAGGAGAATTACGCCTTTTCTGTTCGGTCACTGCCGCTTATAGCCATCTGCCACAAGTTCTGGATAAATTTCGGGCCGAACATCCTTTGGTGGAAATTAAACTGACAACGGGGGATGCCGCAGACGCTGTTTATAAGGTGCAATCTGAAGAAGCAGATTTGGGCATTGCAGGTAAACCAGAAAAACTGCCTGATAATGTCCGCTTTACCAAGATTGGTGAAATTCCGCTAGTACTGATTGCTCCTTCTTTGCCTTGTGCAGTACGAACGTTTGCTACACAAGAGCAACCAGACTGGAACGCAATCCCATTCATTTTGCCGGAACACGGACCTTCCCGTAAGCGTATTGAGCTTTGGTTCCGCCGGCATAAAATTAACCATCCACAGATTTATGCTACAGTTTCTGGTCATGAAGCGATTGTTTCCATGGTCGCTTTAGGTTGTGGTATTGCGTTAATCCCCGCGGTTGTCGTTGAAAATAGCCCAGAGCCGGTACGCAACCGTATATTACTGTTGGAAAATATTTCGTTGGTTGAACCATTCGAATTAGGGGTTTGTGCTCTTGGCAAGCGGCTGCATGAACCACTGATAAAGGCATTTTGGGGATTATTATCTAATGAAATAACGTGATCCCATGAAAAAATAGCACTCTAAAAAGTGCTATTTCTCATAATATTAACTGTTTCTATTTCAACAACAGATTAAACGAGGGATTATCAGTCTCATCATGGTATTCATAACCCAACTCATCTAAATGGCGATCAAAACAGATTTCCGATCCTGACAATTCAAAGGCGGCCAGTACACGTCCGTAATCTGTGCCATGACTACGATAATGAAACAGTGTGATATTCCAGTGTGCTCCTAATGTTTGCAAAAATTTCAACAATGCTCCCGGTGATTCGGGAAAAGCAAAGCTAAATAACCGCTCATGCAATAGTCTGGGTGGTCTTCCACCAATCATATAACGAACATGCAGTTTCGCCATTTCATCATCAGTAAAATCAGATACCTGATATCCCGCAGTTTTTAGTTCTTCAATGATTTCAATACGTTCAGCATTTCCACGTCCCAATCGTATCCCGACAAAAATACAGGCTTTATCTGGGGCGGCAGCATCTGAATAACGGTAACTGAATTCTGTCACAAAGCGGGCACCCAGTATTTGGCAGAAATTCAGGAAACTGCCTTTTTGCTCAGGAATAGTTACCGCCAGCAAAGCTTCACGCTGCTCCCCTAGCTCACAACGTTCGGAGACATAACGTAAACCATGAAAATTCACATTAGCGCCAGAAAGAATATGTGCGAGTCGCTCCCCCTTAATCTGGTGCTGCTGGACATATTTCTTCAACCCCGCCAGCGCCAAAGCTCCGGAAGGCTCTGCGATCGCTCTGACATCTTCGAAAATATCTTTCATGGCTGCACAAATGGCATCACTATCTACCGTAATCACATCATCAACATATTGCTGACATAAACGGAATGTTTCATTACCAATACGTTTAACGGCAACACCTTCTGCAAATAACCCGACTCTCGATAAATCAACGGGATGCCCGGCTTCCAGCGCGGCTTTCAAACAGGCCGAATCCTCAGCCTCCACACCAATGACTTTCATTTCTGGTACGAGTTGTTTGATGAGCACGGCAATACCAGCAATCAACCCACCACCACCAACGGGAACAAAAATGCGATCGAGATGAACATCTTGCTGTAAAAGCTCCATCGCCAAAGTTGCCTGACCAGCAATCACAGCAGGGTGATCAAATGGTGGCACGAAGGTGTAGCTGTGTTCTTTTGACATCTCAATCGCTTTTGCTTTCGCTTCATCGAAATTTGCACCATGTAATAGCACTTCACCACCAAAACTGCGTACTGCATCAACTTTAATATCTGCTGTAGCTATCGGCATCACTATAGTGGCTTTAACTCCAACCTTACTGGCTGATAATGCGACACCTTGTGCATGATTGCCCGCAGATGCGGTGATCACACCCTTAGCTCTTTGCTCTTCCGTTAAGCTGGCAATCATTGCGTATGCGCCACGCAATTTGAAGCTGTGTACCAACTGACGATCTTCTCGTTTAACCAAGATAGTGTTCTCTAAACGAGCAGAGATTTTTTTCATTTCCTGTAATGGGGTGACTTGAGCAACATCATAAACTGGTGCACTCAGTGCGGCTTTGAGATATTCCGCTCCGTTAGGTTCAGTATTAAGAGGATAAACCGCCACAATCAACTCCCCAACTTAGTCTTATCACGTACAGCTCCTTTATCAGCACTGGTCGCTAATGAAGCATAAGCCCGCAATGCAAAAGAGACCTGACGCTTTCGGGATTTAGGTGTCCACATATTATCGCCTCGCGATAATTCAGCTTGTTCCCGTTTAGCCAGATCTTTTTCGCTGACATCCAACTGGATTTTACGGTTTGGAATATCAATATTGATGATATCGCCGTCATGAACCAATCCAATCAAGCCACCATTAGCTGCTTCAGGAGAAACATGACCAATCGATAACCCTGATGTACCTCCTGAAAAACGCCCGTCAGTGATCAAAGCACAGCTTTTTCCCAATCCCATTGATTTTAGGTAAGTGGTTGGATAGAGCATTTCCTGCATACCAGGACCACCTTTCGGACCTTCATAACGAATCACCACAACGTCTCCCGCTACAACTTTTCCGCCCAGAATCGCGTCTACGGCATCTTCCTGACTTTCATAAACTTTAGCAGGACCACGGAAAGTGAGAATACTTTCATCCACTCCTGCAGTTTTCACGATACAACCGTCCGCGGCAACATTACCATACAACACAGCCAGTCCCCCATCTTGGCTGTAAGCATGAGCACGTTCACGAATACACCCTTCTTTCCGGTCTGTGTCCAAAGATGGCCAACGACAATCCTGTGAGAATGCTTGGGTAGTACGAATTCCTGCTGGCCCCGCCGCGTACATGTTCTTAACACCGTCATCTCCTGTCAGCATAATGTCGTACTGAGCCAACGTTTGTGGTAAGTCCAAGCCCAGAATGTTTTTCACATTTCGATGCAACAATCCAGCACGATCCAGCTCACCAAGGATACCAATCACTCCACCCGCTCGATGTACGTCTTCCATATGGTATTTTTGAGTACTTGGCGCCACCTTGCATAAATGGGGCACTTGACGAGACAGACGATCAATATCTGCCATAGTGAAATCAACTTCACCCTCCTGAGCCGCTGCCAATAAGTGCAGAACAGTGTTTGTCGATCCCCCCATCGCAATATCCAGTGTCATGGCATTCTCAAATGCAGCTTTGGTCGCAATATTACGTGGCAAAGCGCTACCATCGTTTTGTTCATAGTAACGTTTTGTTAATTCAACAATGCGCTTACCCGCGTTGATAAATAGGGTCTTACGATCTGCATGTGTAGCAAGTAACGATCCATTACCCGGTTGCGAAAGCCCCAGTGCTTCTGTCAAACAGTTCATTGAATTCGCAGTAAACATACCGGAACAAGAACCACAGGTCGGACAGGCAGAACGTTCAATTTGCTCACTTTGTTCATCACTGATATTCGGATTAGCCCCCTGGATCATCGCATCAACCAGATCCAACTTGATGATCTGATCGGATAACCGCGTTTTACCCGCTTCCATCGGGCCTCCTGAAACAAAAATAACCGGAATATTCAAACGAAGTGATGCCATCAACATGCCCGGTGTGATTTTGTCACAGTTGGAAATACATACCATCGCATCCGCACAGTGTGCATTCACCATATATTCGACCGAATCGGCAATCAGCTCACGGGAAGGCAGAGAATAAAGCATTCCTCCATGCCCCATTGCGATGCCATCATCAACTGCAATGGTATTAAATTCTTTTGCAACTCCACCGGATGCCTCAATCTGTTCAGCCACCAGCTTGCCCAAATCCCGCAAATGAACATGTCCGGGCACGAATTGAGTAAATGAGTTCACAACGGCGATGATGGGCTTACCAAAGTCCGCATCAGTCATCCCCGTAGCACGCCATAAAGCACGAGCCCCTGCCATATTGCGGCCATGAGTTGTCGTGGCAGAACGATATTTAGGCATTATTTTTTACTCCCATGTCTATCTAATCAGCATCAGAAAACAGGCGGGGAACGAGCCGCCTGTTAAATTTTATCTTAGTTATAAAGGAATCAGGTTATTAAGGATTCACTGGATCTAACCAGCCCCATTTATCTTCTGTCGAACCATCAAATAGGCCGAAAAAGGCTCTCTGAATTTTTTGGGTGACAGGCCCACATTTACCAATTCCAACCTGAATACCATCTACACTACGGACTGGAGTAATTTCTGCTGCTGTTCCGGTCATAAAGACTTCATCAGCCAGATAGAGTGATTCGCGGGAAAGGGTCTGCTCACGAACTTCCAGACCGAGATCCTGTGCCAGTTTGATAATGGCATCTCGTGTGATCCCCGGTAACGCAGCAGAAGTGAATGGCGGAGTGAACAAAACACCATTTTTGACTTCAAATAGGTTTTCACCCGCACCTTCTGAAATATAGCCATGAACATCCAAAGCAATCCCTTCCTGATAACCATGGCGCCGGGCTTCACTCCCCACCAGCAAAGAAGATAAGTAATTACCACCCGCTTTTGCCGCTGTTGGAATTGTGTTTGCCGCAGCACGGTTCCATGAAGAAACCATCGCATCAATGCCTTGTTCCAGTGCTTCCTCTCCAAGATACGCTCCCCACGGAAAAGCGGCAATAATGACATCTGTTTCATAACCCGCAGGAGGATTTACCCCCATTCCCACATCACCAATAAAAACCAATGGGCGAATGTAAGCGCTGACTAATTTGTTTTTGCGGAGTGTTTCACGGCAAGCTTCCATTAATTCATCAACACTCTGGCTTACGGGCATACGGTAAATCTTGGCTGAGTCATGCAAGCGCTGCATGTGTTCACGATGACGAAAAACAACAGGCCCTTTGTGCGAGTTGTAACAACGGACACCTTCAAATACTGACGTTCCGTAATGCAAGGCGTGAGACATAACGTGTATTTTTGCATCAGCCCAGGGAACCATTACCCCATTGAACCAAATATAATCAGCTTGCTTTGTCATTCTTTTGTTTCCTTCAAATGCGCACTATGCGCTTATCAATTGTGATTTTTTGTGTTGTATCTCAACATCAGCAACATCAACCAGCTTCATCAACTGGGAAAAAAGCAAATTCACAGGACGCTGACTGGCGACAGTGAGTTCAATACTTACATTATCACTATCTATTGTATGATCCATATTCAATGCGCATATCTGAAAACCACGATGGCGGGTAACTCTCAGAATTCTTTCAAGAATTTCAGGGCAAAATCGTGCCTGAATAGCAAGTTGATGCTGCATCATAATGATCTCTCCAACATATTTGCGTTACTTGCGCCAGGTGGAACCAATGGCCAAACATTTTCTAATTCATTAATGGATACATGTAGTAAATAGGGACCTTCACTGTTGAAAAGGGCATCTAACGCTGTATTGATTTGCGACTTGTCTGTAATGTGTTGGCCTGGAATATCAAAGGATTTTGCTAAGGTAATAAAATCAGGATTATCGGTTAGGATAGTTTCGCTATAGCGTTGATCAAAAAATAATTCCTGCCATTGCTTAACCATTCCCAGACGCTGGTTATCCAACAAGACCATCTTGATAGGCAATTTTTTGCGTCTGATGGTGCCTAATTCCTGAACATTCATCATGAAAGAGCCATCACCGGATATACAAATGACCATATCCTCTGGACGAACCATTTGTGCACCAATCGCTGCCGGGATACCAAATCCCATCGTGCCCAACCCACTGGAAGTAATGAAATTCTCAGGCCCATCGAATGTCATATGTTGAGCAGTCCACATCTGATGCTGTCCCACATCGGTGGTCACAACAGTATTAGATGGCTTGCGCTCAGATATCTGTTTTAACAGTGCGGGAGCATAAATACTGTCCCCCTGATGGTCATAGCGCCATGCATGTTCGTTTTTTAACTGTTTCACTTCTTGTTGCCATGCCTTGATCGACAAAGGTTGCTGTAAATGAGGCAATAAAGTTTTTAAATTCCCCAATAATGAAACATGTGCCTGACGCAACTTGTTTAATTCAACAGGATCGATATCTAAATGGATGACTTTGGCATTCGGAGCAAAGGTATTCAATTTCCCGGTTACCCGGTCATCAAAACGAGTTCCGGCAGCAATAAGCAAATCACAGGATTGAACCGCGAAGTTGGCAGCCTTTGTGCCATGCATTCCCAACATCCCCAAATAACATTCATGCTCAGTATCCGCAGCCCCCAATCCTTTGAGTGTAGAAACAACAGGCAGCCCCGTTTCTGCCACTAAACGGCGTAATTCAGGCACTGCATCTGACATTCCAACGCCTCCACCGATATACAAAATAGGTTTTTTGGAACAAGCCATCATATGGCGAGCTTGTTCCAGTTCACGTTCAGGCAGAGAAGATAGGGCAACGACGGGCATTAAGTAAGGTGTGAATTCGCCTTGTTTTAACTGAATATCTTTCGGTAAATCCACTAAAACGGGGCCAGGACGGCCTTCCGTGGCAATGGCAAAGGCTTCGGCCATAACTTGAGGCAATTTTTCCAGCGACTCCACTAGAAAACTGTGTTTGGTACAGGCAAGAGAAAGTCCCAACATATCGATTTCTTGAAAAGCATCTGTACCGATAGCTTCAGAACTTACTTGACCAGTAATAGCAACGACAGGAACAGAATCCAACAAAGCATCAGCCAACCCGGTAATCAAATTTGTTGCGCCTGGCCCTGATGTCGCGATGCAAACTCCGGGCTTACCACTTGCCCTTGCATAACCAATGGCAGCCATAACCGCTCCTTGTTCATGGCGGCACAACAAATGTTCAATACCGCCATCATACAAAGCATCATACACAGGCATGATAGCTCCGCCTGGATAACCGAAAACTTTCTCAACTCCCTGCTTTCGTAATGCCTGTACAACCCATTGAGCCCCATTCATATCATCCTCCTATCGCGTTTACTCTGTCAGTAGCCTGTTGTGATGTTGTTTTATGTTCGTTTTTTGATATGTGTAAAAAAAAGCCCCCGCTCCTTTTCGGTGCGGGGGCTTCTTCGTGAAATCTGGCTATCTTTCTGTCTACGCCTTCCTTCGTTCAAGTGCAGCCCCGCACGGTAGAATAATCACTACCACGCTAATAATTAGGCTAATCACTAGAACAAATTTACTCATAACTCTTTTCATTCTCATTCATATGTTCGACGTATATTTTACAAGTATCACTTTCTATAATTGTTGACAATCATTATTTTAATTTTTTATTTGAAAAATAATTTTATTCATATTTTTCATATGGATAAATACAAGTTCAGCAAAGTTAACAGCGCTCATTCCTTTAATGAAGATAAAAAATTACTATCTATATGTTTCATAAAATAATTAATAAGATAAATTACACAAATACAATTTAATCACCTAATTGCAAAACATAAATGTTAAAAGAGGCATTTTTATGCGGCTGTATCATTATAAACAAAAAATAAAATCAGCTAATTAGTTTAGCTAATTAATAAAATAATCAACTAAATGATAATACCGTATGAATTTATTTTACATACTCATCAAAGGTTATCAATAAACAAAAAAAACAATAAATAACAATATATTGTTAATGAATGAATTTAAGGAACAATAAAAAAACAAATATATTTTCGAGTGCCTTCGCAAAATAGCAAAAGGAGACTTTTTATTATTTTTTATCAATTCATGATAATTACTTTCTTGCTAAGGAGAGCACATGACACTCGCTATCATCTATACACGGGCCACAATAGGTATTGATTCTCCCATCGTCACAATAGAAGCACACATAAGTAACGGTTTACCCGGTTTAACACTGGTTGGTTTGCCGGAAACGACAGTTAAAGAAGCCAGAGATCGTGTCAGAAGTGCTTTGATCAATAGCGGTTTTACCTATCCACCAAAAAGAATCACAGTTAACTTGGCTCCGGCAGACCTTCCCAAAGAAGGAGGAAGATATGATTTACCTATCGCTATCGCAATTTTGGCGGCTTCAGAGCAAATTCCGCCAAATGAATTGCATAATTATGAATTTTTGGGAGAGTTAGCACTTTCAGGTGAGATACGTAAAATTACGGGAGCCATTCCCGCAGCACTCAGTGCCAAAAATGCAGGTAGGCAATTGATTTTATCCACGGAAAATCAAACAGAATTAGCTATCTTATCCCAAAGCGAAACGTTATTAGCCAATCACTTACTACAAGTTTGCCATTTTTTACATGGCGAAAAAGCAATATTATCTTCTCCTTCCCCTGTTGCTCCACAAAATGAGCCACCACTGTTAGATCTACGAGACATTATTGGACAAGAACAAGCCAAGCGTGCTCTGGAGATCACTGCCGCAGGTGGCCACAATCTTCTGCTACTTGGCCCCCCCGGTACAGGTAAAACAATGCTAGCCAGTCGGTTATGCGACCTATTACCGTCTCTAACTCATCAGGAAGCACTGGAAGTCGCGGCTATCAATAGTCTGGTCGGTCAGTCAATTAATCCCCAAAAATGGCATATACGACCGTTTAGAGCGCCTCATCATAGTTCATCAATGGCCGCTCTCGTTGGTGGAGGCTCAATCCCTAAACCCGGGGAAATTTCACTTGCACACAATGGCGTTTTATTCTTGGATGAATTACCCGAATTTAACCGGAGTGTCCTTGATGCATTACGTGAACCACTAGAATCTGGCGAAATTATCATATCTCGTGCAAGGGCAAAAGTTTGTTTTCCTGCTCAAGTCCAATTGATTGCGGCCATGAATCCAAGCCCAACAGGATATCATCAGGGATTACACAATCGCAGTAGTCCACAACAAATATTGCGCTATCTTTCCAAACTTTCAGGTCCTTTTTTAGATCGTTTCGATCTCTCCATTGAAGTTCCTCTACTTCCTCCGGGTATCTTGAGTCAATCATCAACAAAACATGGTGAAAGTAGCCATGAAGTCAAAAAGAGAGTACAAGATGCCAGAAACATACAAATAGAGCGGTATGGGCATGTAAATGCACATCTTAATCGCCAACAAACTGAATGTATTTGTAAACTAAAAATGGAAGATGCCGTTTTTCTAGAAAACACTTTACTAAAATTGGGGCTATCTGTACGTGCCTGGCACCGGATATTAAAGGTTTCACGTACGATTGCAGATTTGAAAGAGCAAAAGAGAATAGAAAGGCCGGATATTATGGAAGCGCTCAGTTACCGAAGCATGGATAGGTTACTTATTCAGTTGCAAAAACAGGTTGGATAACGTAGAAGAGGGGCTAATTCGCCCCTCTTGATGGACCCATCATCCCAATGATGATATTAATCATCAGAATCAGTATAGTCCTCAGAAGGATCTAACTGTGGTTTTCCACCGGAAAGAGTATGGAAACGTTTTGGACGGCTAATTTTCGCCAAATACTTAGCCCATACTTTTTCCTCTGTTGTTACAGGGATACGCTCACCACGGCAAACGGCGACAAACAATTTTTCTTCGTCTGTTTGTGGTTCACGTTTGCCAAGATCCAATTCATTGAACGCATGACCATGACGTTCTAACAATTGGGCCTCTTTAATGGTGAAATCCCCGTGACGAGAAAACCCGCGTGGATAATTTTTATTATCAAAAAAACGATTAGTCGTGATGAAGCTTTCAGCCATCTGACACACTCCTAACTCTACAGTCATACTAATTATGGCGCGGAGTATTAGGGAGGCTTGACATTCTGTAAAACAAAATATTTAAATCTTAACGACAAAAACTATTGGAGATGCATGTGGACACCGAATTACTGAAAACCTTTTTGGAAGTCAGTAAGACTCGTCACTTTGGTCGGGCAGCTGAATCACTCTATTTAACACAATCCGCCGTTAGCTTTCGTATCCGACAACTAGAAAACCAGTTAGGTGCTAATTTATTCACACGACATCGCAATAATATTCGCCTGACTGCGGCTGGCGAGCGCCTTGTCCCCTATGCAGAATCGTTAATGAATACTTGGCAGTTAGCAAAGAAAGAGATCAACTACGTCTCACAACATACAAAGCTCTCTATCGGTGCTACAGCATCCCTATGGGAAGCCTACCTAACTCCTTGGTTAAATATGTTTTATCGGGATAATCAAGGAATGAGAATCGAATCAAGAGTCTCTACACGTCAGTCTTTAGTCAAGCAATTGCACTCGCGTGAATTAGATCTTTTAATCACAACGGAGCCTCCAAAAATGGACGAATTCCAAAGTCAGGTGATCGGTAGTATCCAACTTGTTTTATTAACAACCCAACATAATCTCAAACAAGGTATAGAAAATTACATCAAACTTGAGTGGGGAGCTGATTTTCATCAGCAAGAACAACAGATTTTGAAAAATGATCATCCACCAATCATTACAACCACTTCGGCCCATATCGCCAGAGAATTATTAGATAGTGTAAATGCTGCGACATTCTTGCCCATACACTGGCTTGATGATTACCCTAATCTCATCACAGCTCCCAATAATGAGCCAATCAAACGGCCTCTATATGCCGTCTGGCTGCAAAATAGTGACCAGCATGCATTAATCCAACAGTTATTAAAAATACCTGTTGAAAAAGCACCTGCAATAAGCTGATAGCGTTTTATGAAAAGTCTTAAGGGTAGTGTACCGGAGATCTAAGCGGATGTGTATGGCGATCTGATTTTGATAATGCCACGAATAAAAAAGAAAAACCCAGCTAAAATTAGCTGGGCTATTAATCTGAAAACTATTCAATTATTACTAGTTATTAACTGGCAGGGGCGGAGAGGCTCGAACTCCCAACACCCGGTTTTGGAGACCGGTGCTCTACCAATTGAACTACGCCCCTAAATACGGTGGCGGTGCGGACGGGACTCGAACCCGCGACCCCCGGCGTGACAGGCCGGTATTCTAACCAACTGAACTACCGCACCACCGAATTGCTTTTTGCATGCTGCCTTTTGTACCGGCAACATCTTTAAATAAATGTCTGGCAGTGCC
>NZ_JBFPEZ010000079.1:0-1237 GCF_040838225.1 Xenorhabdus sp. SGI246 | reverse complement strand
TGTATTAGTCACAATTTGATCTGACACAGGACCTTGAAAGGTTGAGAGTTACCGACTTTGCTATATGGGTATCGAATCCTTATACAAAATACGAGGTAACTCTCATGCTTCATACCAGCAACTCTATTATCAAACACAAAACCGGTTTGCTCAATCTCGCTAAAGAACTCGGTAATGTCTCGAAAGCTTGCCAAATAATGGGCTTTTCACGGGATACCTTTTATCGTTACCAGGAATTGGTGGCCGAAGGCGGCCTTGATGCCCTGATTAATCAAGATCGCCGTGTCCCCAACCTGAAGAATCGGGTTGATGAAGCTATCGAACGGGCGGTAGTCGAATATGCGGTTGAGTTTCCTGCGCATGGACAGCACCGGGCCAGTAATGAATTACGTCAAAAAGGGATTTCTGTTTCCGGCAGCGGGGTTCGCTCTATCTGGCAACGGCATGATTTGGAAAATTTCCCCAAGCGACTGAAAGCGTTAGAAAAGAAAGTCGCTACAGAAGGAATTATTCTGAACGAAGCCCAAATTGCCGCGCTGGAGAAAAAAGCCCAGGATGATGAAGTGTGTGGTGAAATCGAAACGGCTCATCCGGGCTATTTGGGGTCACAGGATACCTTTTATGTCGGTAATCTGAAAGGCGTGGGGCGTATCTACCAACAAACCTTTGTGGATACCTATTCCAAAGTTGCCCATTGTAAGCTGTATACGAGCAAAACGCCGATCACTGCCGCAGACCTGCTTAATGACCGTGTTTTGCCGTTCTATGAAGCTCAGGCATTGCCGACACTGAGAATACTGACCGATCGGGGAACCGAGTACTGTGGTCGCGTAGAGCATCATGATTATGAGCTGTATTTGGCTATCAACGATATTGACCATACGAAAACCAAGGCGAGATCGCCCCAGACGAATGGTATCTGCGAACGCTTCCACAGAACGATTTTACAGGCGTTTTATCAGATCACTTTCCGCAAGAAGCTTTACAGTGATATGGTGGATTTGCAGGCAGATCTGGACAACTGGCTATGGCATTACAATCATGAACGGACTCATCAGGGTAAAATGTGCTGCGGACGTACACCAATGGAGACATTATTGGATGGAAAACGGCTCTGGGCAGAAAAGAATCTGAACCAGATTTAACCTGACAGATACCTGTATAAATAACCGGTAACTGTCAGATCGAGTTTGAGCTAATACACAGTGAAACTCCTTAATAAGGCCTGACACTGACG
>NZ_JBFPEZ010000078.1:0-5831 GCF_040838225.1 Xenorhabdus sp. SGI246 | reverse complement strand
ATTCCCACTATTGTGCGCAGCGTGTTGCCCGGTTTTCATCACACGCTGCGCAAAGCGGTCAGCCAACGGCTGCGCAGACAGCACTGGATAAACCATTGCGAACACTGTGGCGCACAGCAGGATGATACCGACCTGTTTGCGGAAGTCGGTGGGGCATTTTTCCCAACCTCTAAAGAGCAAGCGGCGGCTATTCAACTGCACCGTATTGATCAGCCCTTTGTGGGGTATTGTGAAGATATCTCACATCATCACTATCATTTCGACCCGAAGCAGGATAACCGTATCTGTAAAGCGTGTGACTGGTTTGAATGGATGACACAGGTGGTGAATGTGCCGTCAAAGTATCTTCAATAAGCTGCAGAATGAGTGGCAAAAGAAAAATATGACTATAGCACCTTGTGGAATGACAGGTGCGGAGCATGGTGACCACCTGAATGGTCACCTCAGAGAAAAGGTGCTTACATAAATGCAGTACAGTTTCTGTTTGCAAAGTCATTGAGTTAATCTTTGGATTCCCTTGATCTCAGTAATGAACTCCATAATATTCTGTAAATCATTGGCATAGGATGCTGGATAGAATGACTTAACAGATTCAGGCACCACTAACTGTAGCGATTTACTCTTCATTTCTGCCAGCTGTTGTTCACTTATCCCTGGCTGCATCGTTATCAGATGCTTACGTGCCACCCGGTCTCCTTCCGCCAATACTTGTCTCCAGCGATCTTTACATGTCGTTTTTGCGCCAAGCAATCGCAACTTTTCCTGAGGAAAAGATTTATCGTGATAAGCAGAAAAACATGGAAAAAGAAAATCGGGTTTAGACTTATTCTCTGTTATATTTTTGGCAGAACCCTGTTGAAATCGCAGATTATGCAATGAAAAAAGATGATCCAGGTGATTTTCAAAGGCAAAACCAGCACGGGATTTTCGCCTGTTCTGAACACTCAATGAGAAATGAATAAATTCATCAACATCACTCCCGTTTTCTCCAAATCCCTGCGATAATTTTTTCGCTACCTCATAACGTTCATACGTTTTAAATAATTTTTCTTCCTGTTCCATCCATAGCATCAGTGTATTATCGGGTTCATTTATTGGTTCACCTGAGGCCATTTCCCTTGCCAGTAAAGAAAATTCTTTTGACTTAGGAAAACCAGCCGGAAAATGCCTTAATAATGTTTCCAGTAAATTTTCATTTTTACTTTCAGGTTCTTCAAGTTCTATTCCCAGGTCTTCAAATAACATCCTGACCGGAAGGATAAGTGATTTTTCCTCAATCGAAGATCGGGAAAAATGATGACCAATATTACCCAGACCAAATAAAGTATTCAGCTGTAATTCAACTGAAGATCCCGGGGGAGTTATAATAAGCAGCAAATCGCCATTATTACGTTTAATAATCAGAAAAAAATCACCTTCATTCATCAAAGATGAAACAGGATTCGTTTTATAATACATACGATATTCAGCCGATCTGTTTGGCTGGTTATAACGAGCATCGTACCACGTTAATTGATCTTCACAGATGACCGGCTCGCTATCTTCTCCGGCAATATAAGTCAGCGTTGCCTTAAAAAATATTTTTTCCCCTCGTTCGGGAACGGGAAGATATCCTGAAAATCCTGCTTTGACCAATCCACCAATTTCATGTTGATTTGATTTTTTAGGATCAACATCAACAGCCGAAAGATATTTTGCAACTGCGACTTCGAAATGATCAGATAACGGCTCAAACATTTTTATTATGTATCCCTTTAGTATCAATTTCTGCAGAATCACTGCCTGCACAAATCCACTCTTCTATTCTTTCAGATAATTCCTGAACGGGTAATCTGAATCTGCCTTTTACAGCACATTCCCAGATAACCATAACGTGCCAGCCATCACTCCTGAGCTTCTCATTAATAGCTTTATCCCGTAATACATTCTTCCCAAGTTTGTTCATCCAAAATTCGGTTCTGGTCATCGGGACTTTAAACAGATAGCACTCATGGTGATGCCAGAAACACCCATGAGTGAAAATAATTTTTCGATACTCATCGATCACAAAATCAGGCTTCCCCGGTAATTCTTTTACCTGTGTCCGAAACTGAAAGCCAGCATCTTCAAGGATCGCTGCCAGTTTTATTTCAATGGCTGTGTTACAATTTCGTATCGCTTTCATATTTTTGCTACGAATTGCAGAAGGGTGAACATCAGCCATAATCAAACCTTATGCCACTTTTTTGCTGTTTTTTAGCGCGATTGCTTTGGCAATATAAGGTGCCAATAACTGAGCTACAGCAGCAAAAACAGGAACAATCACAGAGTTGCCAAATTGCCGATAGGCCTGAGTATCCGATACGGGAATGCGGAAAGTTGTGCCACCCGGTGATTCAAATCCCATCAAACGTGCACACTCGCGAGGTGTCAGCCTTCTTGGTCTGTTTTTCTGGTTTTCTTCATTGTCAAAATCCCTCTCTCCAAGCTCCCTGTTCCAACCCCGGTCGATAAGTATTTCAGAGCCATCTTTATGGTAACGGGCGGACAAAGTGCGGGCAACGCTATTCGGGTTTTCAGGGAAAACCAGACCAAAACCAAAACCATTTCCTTTTGCCTGATGTTTTTTCGCGTAGTTGTATAAATATTTCCATAACGCAGGAGTAAGGATATATTTTTTATCAACATTACTGTCCAGTAATTCTTTAAGTATCGGTCTTTGTGCAGGAAAAAGTTGATTCATGTTTCTGAGGGTAAATCCCTGGTGGATATTAAGATCACGCCGAAATCCAACCAAAACAATACGTTCACGGTGTTGTGGCAGGAAATTTTGACCATCAATAATCTTTGGATCATCTTTCCCGTTATGTTCAACATCTGCAACTGAATATCCCAGTTCATCCAAAGCCTGCACAATAACCCGAAAAGTTTTCCCTTTATCATGGCTTTTCAGGTTTTTCACATTTTCCAGCAAGAAAATGGCCGGTTTTTTAGCAGCAATGATCCGGGCTACATCAAAAAACAATGTTCCCTGCGTTTCACATTCAAAACCATGAGCACGGCCTAATGAATTTTTCTTTGATACTCCTGCAAGAGAAAAAGGCTGACAAGGGAAACCGGCCAGTAATACATCATGATTGGGGATTTCACGATCTATATTTTGGTATGCTTCTTGATCACTGACAGAAATATCATGACTCAGAGTTATATCCCTGATATCAGAATTAAAGACATGCTCTTCAGGATCGCAATACCAGTTTGCTTTGTAAGTACGAACAGCATCCTTGTTCCATTCGCTGGTGAACACACACTGCCCGCCAATGTCTTCAAATCCTTTTCTGATCCCACCAATACCAGCAAACAGGTCAATAAAACGAAAAGTGTAATTCGGATGGTGTTCAGGCGGCGATGGCAACAAACTATTGAGCATCTGTACTTCCAGTTCAGTTAATTGCTTTTGCACCATTTTACCATTTAACCAGCGATTAAGGGTTTCACGAGTCCAGTCGCTATGACTGACAGCCCGAAGCGCCTCAGCAACATATTTTTGGTCATAGATTTCAACGAGTTTACTGATTAATGCTTTGTCTTCTTCTTTTTTCCGGCATTGTTCTTCTTCGTTTTGTGCAATCAGTTTTTGTGCGATTAACTCTAACTCTTTCATATTAAAAACCATTTATTTAATGGGATATCTTAGTGTAAGAATATCACCCAAATGACACAGGATAAAGTTAAACTGACAAAAAAAGAAATCTCAGAGACGTATAATAATCACTGACGTGCCGCGATGCGGCTTGTCTGCTGACGATGGCACACAAAACCAACAACCGTTTTGCATGCCATCGTCCAGCCATTTAAATGTATTTTTTAAACATCGCTGTCGTGATTATCACCGCCATACCCAGTAATAATGCCGCTGGCAACAATATCATCGTAGGATACACAACATCCGGCCAGGATAAATACAGTACACAGGGAATGGTACAGGCCGGTTTAATTCCCCGTTTGGCATGATGATAAACAAAACTCGATTCATATCCTGCCCCGTAACGCCGTAAATCCCGCCGTCCCAGTCCATCAACCAGCGCGACCAAAACCACCATCACAAACAGCGGAACGGATAACAGCAGGATCGCCAGCCGGATCAATGTCACCATCGTGATAAACACCGCAGCCAGACAATATTCCCGTAAATAACCCGATACACCCTGTAATACGGCATTGAATTCATGCAGAAAATCATTGTGGCTATTGAGCTGATATTGGTGTTGCCCCTGTATCCGGTGCATAAAACCACTGTCCACAAACAGCCATTGATACGCCTGTGCCAGTCCGTCAGAGACCGTTTGTGCGGGATTTGACAACAACAGACTCCGGGTAAACTCCGTGGATAAAAATTGCAGCTCTGTTTTCATCATTGCCTGGCTGTGAGCGGCACCCTGTTCCGGCCAGAAAAAAGTCATCCCGACATATTCCAGTAACAGACTGAATAGCCACGACATGACAACAAATCCAATGAGTTGCCACGGCCATTCCCATAACAGGCGATACAGCAAACCATGCTTGCGTGGGGGTTGTGAAGCCGGGCGGGATTGATTTTCTGACTGAGCCATGACGTGAAATTACCCTTTCTCTTCCCACCAGTTTTCACTGGTGCGGTAGTGCCGTCGCATATGCTCAGCGATGTTCTGCAAACTCGCCGGCATCAGGGTATCATCGTCATCACCTGTTGGCAGAGGCATGCGAATTTTCCACAACTGCCCGCCTTCCAGTAAGGCGAATGCCTGCCCTTTCGGCAGGTTAATCATCTCAGCCGGCGTCACTAATGGTGTTTTGACTGTGCCGACCCTGTCCTGCGTGGACGAGGTAAAATCCTGTCCCTGTTCGACATCCGCAATGTCAGAATGCCCTGAGACCAGTGTCTTGTTGTAGATTTCCACTTCGGGCAACTGGCTGGTGAGCAGTTCTGCCGTCCGGTTATCCCGTACCCGCAGCATAATCAGGGTATTAAAGTTACCAATCACCTGCGCCGTTTTGGCCGGGCTGCCGATACGGGCCTCAATATCCGATGAAGTCTGGGTATAGGCGGTAACCTGCATGCCCGCACCGCCGCCTTTGTTGATCAACGGGATAAATTCATCCCCCATCAGCTCATTGAATTCATCACAATGCAGGTTAATCGCCAGCTTGCCGTCATGGCGCACCGGTAAACCCGCATTCATGCCGTATTTATAAATTTGCCCGGCCACACTGACCAAATCCGCAAACATGCTGTTACCGACTGCCGAAGCCACATCGCTGTCAGACAGCGCATCCAGGCCGATATAAACAATACCGTTTTTGCGGATCACCTGTTCCCAGTCGAAGATAGGGCGCAAATCGGCCATATTGAGATAATCCGGCGAGAGCAGTTCTGAAATTTTTCCGGTGGTCAGCTTTTCCAGCAGGGGCAGCAGAGAGGCAACAATTTTATCAAAATAGGTGCGGTCATAACGCACAGCAGAGCGTAATCCGTCCAGAATCGGGTCATAGAGTTGTTTACCCGCTTTTGAACTCAGCGTGACCTCCATCGCCCAGAGTCTGAGTGCATCCGGTTGTCCCTGCATATTGCGCGGGATATCTTTTTCTTTCAGCTTGCCGAGGGACTGGTTGATTTGTTCCAGCAGTGCAGGCTGCCTGTCTGTCATCATTTTAGTCGCATAGAGTTCATACAGCTCACTGATATTATTGACGTAACGTGTGATAAGCGTGTAATCCGGCCGGTGTCCCAGGGCGACTAAAGCACGGGCAACGATATTGACAAACCGCCAGGCAAATTCACGGAACGCGGCACTGTTGCCCTCACCCCTGAC